>JAPPKQ010000442.1 GCA_028819945.1 bacterium
GTCGAAGGCCTGGTGCACCGACGTCGCCAACGAGACGACGTCCCTGGCGCTGCAGATCCACGGCGGCATGGGCTACGTGGAGGAGACAGGTGCATCCCAGTACTGCCGGGACGTGCGCATCGCCGCCATCTACGAGGGCACCAACGGCATCCAGGGAATCGACCTCGTGGGACGCAAGCTACCGGTGCGGGGCGGGGCCGTGGTGCACGAGCTGCTGGACCGGGTCGAGGCAACCGCTGATCAACTCCACCCCGATCTGGCGGCCCTACGCGAGCCGCTGATCTCGTCCTCGGAGGCCGCCCGCGCCTGCACCGACTGGCTGCTGGGCAACCCCGGTGACGCCGCGCTGGCCGGCGCCGCCCCATACCTGCGCCTGCTCGCCGGCGTGGTGGGCGCATGGCTGCTCGCCCGCTCGGCCGAAGCCGCCCGCACCGAGATCGCCGCGGGAGCGATCGGCGCCGAGGCCGATGCCCTGGGCGCCAAGCAGGTCACCGCCGAGTTCTTCTGCGGGCAGCTGCTGCCACAGGCGGCGGCTCTGGCGCCGGCTGTCACCGGCGGGTCGGAGATCCTCGCCGCGCTCAGCGCCTCGCAGCTGCGCTAGGGAGCACGGAGCGCCGACGCTAGGGAGCAGGTTCGGTGATGCCGAGTTGACTCTCGATACGCGCCAACTGCTCCCCATGGCCACCCACGCGGTCGACCAATCGGTCAACGGCAACCCGCAGGTCGCGGATGTCGAGCTTCAGCCAGCCGAACAGCACCAGCATCAGGCCGCTCAGTCCAGCAAACTGCCCCCAATCCATGCTTCCTCCTCAAGATTTCCCTGAATCTCGGAATGCTCGGGGAAGCGAGACGAGCATACCAGGCCGGGGCTAGGGGCCAGAACCTCCGGGGCCGGCCCGCTCCTCGAGGCGGGCGAGCCGCTCACCGTGATCCCGCAACCGCTCGTTGACCTGCGCGAATCCAGAGCGCATCTCCGACGCCAGGTCGCGGATGTCGAGCTTCAGCCAGCCGAACAGCACCAGCATCAGGCCGCTCAGTCCAGCAAACTGCCCCCAATCCATGCTTCCTCCTCAAGATTTCCCTGAATCTCGGAATGCTCGGGGAAGCGAGGCAAGCATACCAGGCCCGAGGCGACTGCCGAGCAATGCGGCCGACGCCCCGATTCGATTCCGGCGAAGGCCGGAATCCAGGTCTCGGCCACGAGACTGGCGTTGTCCGTGGATTACTCAGCACACTCCTAGTCAGGGCGGCTGCGTCGTGGGGCTCAGCGGGTTGTGATGCGACCGACGGGCATCGACGGATCGATGGTGCCGTCGGGGGCGACGGCGGCGCAGACGAAGCGGGTCAGCGGGGCGAACTCACCCCGCTCGGGGAACGTCACGATCATGATGCGCACCCCGTTCTCGGCCACGATCATCCGGTAGCGGTAGTCCACATTGGCGTCGGGGCCCGCCTCGTCCTCGTGGCCCTCGTGGGCGAGCGGGCCGGCTACGAGCAGGCCGGCGGCGAGTCGCCGGGGCTGTGACGCTGCCGGGCCGGCGCCCGACGCCGAGCCCTCCCACGGCGGCCGGCTTTCGGGGTCGTAACCGGGAGAGGTGCGCAGCGCTGCACCCGCCCCGTCGGTGACGATCACCTCGAAATCGCTGTCTGTGGTGTTCCTCACGCGGAAGACCACGGCCTCGCCCGGCCTCACGCTGAAGTCCACCGGGTCGCAGCCTGCGGCGCCGGCGTTCACCTCCTCGGGGCGAGGCGGCGGCAACTCCTCGTCGTCGCCGAGGAACACCACCATCGCCACCGCCACCCAGGCCAGGGCCACGGCGACGCCGCCCCACAGCACGATGCGCCAGAGGCGGGAACGATCCGGCTTGCGACGCAGGCGCCGCCGCTGCGCGCCCGCCGAGGTCCCGTGGGCGCCGTGGCCGCCCCGGGCGCCCGAACCGGCCGACGATCGGTCTCCACCAGGGCGGCCGCCGGAGCGGCGTTTCGGAGGGCCGCTGTTCATCCCTGCTGGGGGATGGCTTCGGGATGCTCAGGAGGCACGCCGACGGCGCCCGAACAGGCCGCCCTTGGCTCGGGGGCGGTCGGGCCGTCGAAGAGGTACACGTCCAGGAACTGATCGAAACGGGGATCCCGAATCGACTCCAGGTGAAGTTGGCGCGCCCAGGCGCTGAGCACCAGCGGCGACGCTTGGGCCTCGTAGGGCGAGACCAGGATGTGCGACGACTGCACCGCCAGCGCCTGCAACGCGCCGAGCGTGGCAGCCCCCACGTCGGAGCGATAGGTCACCCACACTGCGCCGTGCTCCAGGGAATGGACAGCCAACTCGTCCAGTACGGGCACCGTGTAGAAGCCGCAGTTCAGCCAGATGCCCAGGTGCGGGCCGCCCGCAGGCGGCGAGGTCGGGTACTCGACGTCGTGGCGAACGTGTTCGCTGCTGGTGATCGGCACGACGACGACGCCTTCGATGCCCTCGGGCGCCGCATCGGTGGTCCCCGCCGTCTCCGGCGCCGTCGTCGGCGCGGTGGATTGAGCCATCGTCGAGACGGTCGGCAAGGTGTCGGCGAGGTCGGCGCCGACGCGCCCTCCTGCCGCCGGCGGCGGGTCGAGTGGCCGATCAGGGTCGGCTGGAGGCGGAGGGGCCCCGCCGGCGGGCGGCGCGTCGGTGGTTCCAGTGCCAGCGGCAGGCGGGCCGGGGGCGGGCGTCGCCGCCTGGGAGCCGGATTCACCTCCGCTCGGCGGCTGCGACGAACCGTCGTCGGCGACGCCGGGGGCGCTCGCCGGAGCCGGTGGGGCCACCGCGGTGGCGCCGTTCCCCCCGCAAGCCGCCACCAGCAGAACGGCCGCCCCGACAAGCAGCGTTCTGATCAGCGATCCTCCTACAAGCATCCTCATCGGCGCTTGTGTCCCTCTCGTCGCTCGCCCGACCGCGGCTCGATCGGCACTCGATCGCGGTACGCCGCCCTAGGAAACCGCTGAGCAATGCCTCCGACGCGCCGACCCGTCATTCCGGCGGAGGCCGGAATCCAGGTCTGGGCCGCGCGGCCCGAGGATTTCTCAGCAGACGCCGACGGCGCGGACGCCGTCCTGCCTCGGTTTCGGCGGGACGCTCCCGCACCCTGGGACACTACGGGGACTCGCGCCCGAAGTCACGGTCTGGACCGCGGCATCTGGCCCGGGGAGCGAGATCACAACTCCGCGGCGCTCGCTGTCCCACGGCCCTGCTCCCGCCGACCTCGCCCGGACCGAGCCCCCGGACCGAGCCCCCGGATCTCCTCCCCGGTTCTCGTCTTCGGATCTAGTCTCCAGACCGTGCCTCGACCCGCGGGCGACACCCCGCAGCGATCGCCCCAGGCCGGACCGGACCCGCAACTGCCCGGCCGCTACCCGCCCCGACCCGGCGCCGTTGCCGTGGTGACAGGTGCGGCCAGCGGCATCGGGGCGGCGCTGGCGCGGCGCCTAGCAGCCGACGGCGCTCGGGTGGCGGTCAGCGACATCGACTGCGCCGGCGCCGAGCGGGTGGCAGCGGGAATCGGTGGGCATGCCCGGTTCCTGGACGTCGCCGACGCGGCCGCAACCCGCGACTTGATCGACGAGGTGGAACGCTCGCTCGGGCCCGTGGAGGTCTACTGCTCCAACGCCGGGCTGCTCGTGCCCGGAGGCATCGAGACCGAAGGCGACGGCTGGCAGCGAAGTTGGGACGTCCATGTGATGGCGCATTTCCATGCGGCGCGCGTGCTGCTTCCTCGCTGGGTCGAGCGCGGCGGCGGCATCTTCGTGGTCACCGCCTCGGCGGCGGGGCTGCTGACCCAACTCGACTCGGTCTCCTACGCCGTCACCAAGCACGCCGCGGTGGCTGCGGCCGAGTGGCTGGCGATCACCTACGGCGACCAGGGCATCCAGGTTGCGGCGCTGTGCCCGCAGGCGGTGCGCACGCCGTTGCTGGAGGGCTCGGCCGCCGCAGGCGCACCGGCAGAATCGGCCGCCGCAGGCGCACACCGGTCGGCCGCCGATACCGACGGCGTGCTCGAACCCGGCGCGGTCGCCGACGCCACGGCCGAGGCGTTGCGCCAGGGCCGGTTCCTCGTCCTGCCGCACCCGGAGGTCTCGACCTATGCCAAGCGCCGCGCGGACGACCCCGATCGCTGGTTGGCCGGCATGCGGCGACTCGCCCGGCGGATGTCCGAGTAGAGACCCGCCGAGCCCGCGCCGGCAGCCGGCCGCGGGCCCTGGATTCCGGCCCCGGATCGAGTCCGGGGCAGGCTCTCCGCCGGAATGACGCCCCGTTCACGCCGACAGCTCCGGACCCTCCGGCGAGATCGAGTCCTCGTGCGGCGTCGAGTCCTCGGCCGGCGTCAGCAGTCCCTGAAGTCCCGCCATCACCGCCGCCGCCACGCGCTCGCGGTCGCGTCGCTCCTCAGGCTCCAGCGGTGCCAGAGATTCCACGACGACGCGGATCGTCGGGCGGCGATGGCCGAGGCGCGGGCGCGGGCAGCGGCGACCCAGGGGCCACACCTCGTCGGTGCCCGTTATGGCGCAGAGAGCCAGCGGCGCGGCGCTGCGGGCCGCCAGGATGCCGATGCCCGCGCCGGGCGGCCCGACACCCTCGGGGCGCTCCTCGGGCGGCATCACGCGCCCCTCGGGCATGATGACCACCGACTCGCCGCGCTCCAGTGCCTCGAGGCAGGCCTTGACGCCACCGAGGGCGGCGCGGCCGGACTCCATCGGGATGCAGCCCCCCGCCCGCAGCAGCCGACCCATCAGCCAATGATCGAAGTAGTGCCGCGCGACCACGATGTGCATCGACGCCCGGTAGTTCCAGAAGAGGCGGAACCCCACCACGATGTCGAACATGCTGCGATGGTTGCCGGCGAAGATCGCCGGCGCCGGCACCGGCAGCACCCGCGGGATGTCCCAACGCGCCATCAGCGCCGCAGGCAAGTGAACGGCCGTCGCCAGCAGTCCGAATCGGCGGTGGTGGCGGGTCCGGTGACCGCTGGAGGGCCGCATCGGCGGCATCGTAGAGCGCTCCTCGACAGGCCCCGAACCCAATACGCTGGGGATCGAGCGGGAGGTGAACCACTGGCACCGACAGCACTCCCCGACGGACACGATCTTCCCGGGTCCGCGCAGCATCTGGCCCGCCTCGACGTCAGCGTCAGCGGCATGACCTGCGGTGCCTGCGCATCCCGCATCGAGAGCGAACTGCACGCAGCCGAGGGTGTGTCCGCCGCCCACGTCAACTTCGCGGCCAACCGCGCCAGCGTGACCTACGACGCCGGCCTGCTGAGCGAACGCGACCTGCTGGACCGCATCGACGGTCTCGGGTACCGGGCCACACCGGGGGAACTGCATTTCGACGGCGAGGAGCCCTGCTGGACGTCCGGCAAGGCGCTCGCGATCACACTGCTGTTGGCCGCGGCATCGATGGTGGTCTCGTCGATCGCGGCGCTGCGTTTCGCCGGCTGGGAGTGGCTCGTCCTGGGACTCACCGTGCCGGTCGTACTGATCAGCGGCATGGTGTTTCACGGCCCCGGCTGGCGGGCCGTCCGGCGGGGGCACGCGACGATGGACACGCTGGTGTCGCTCGGGTCGCTCGTGGCCTGGGGATGGTCGGCGGTCGTGACTGCCGGTGCCCTCGACGGGCACGTCTACTTCGACACCGCCGCGGTGATCGTGGCCGTCGTGCTCCTGGGCCGCCACCTCGAGGCGCGGGCCCGGCGGCGCGCCGGCGACGCCATCGGTGCGCTCGTGGGCCTGGGCGCAGGCTCCGTGCGCCTCCTCGACGGCAGCGACATACCGCCGTCGCAACTGGCGGTCGGCATGACGTTCCTGGTGCGGCCCGGGGAGCGGATCGCCGCCGACGGCGTCGTGACCGAGGGGCACTCGGCGGTCGATACCTCGATCGTGACCGGTGAGCCCGTGCCCGCCGAGGTCGCGCCCGGAGACGAGGTGACCGGTGGGACGCTCAACACCTACGGATCCCTGGAGGTGGAGGCCCGCCGCGTGGGGGCGGACGGCACCCTGGCCCAGGTCGTGCGGCTGGTGAGCGAGGCGTTGTCGCGCAAGGCTCCGATCCAGCGGCTGGCCGACCGCATCTCGGCGGTCTTCGTGCCGGCGGTCGTCCTCGTGGCGGTTGCCACGCTGGTGGCCTGGCTGCTCCTTGGACCGGCGGGCGCCGCCATCAGCCCCGCCGTGACGGTACTGATCGTGGCCTGCCCGTGCGCCCTGGGCCTCGCCACACCGGCGGCCTTCATGGCCGGGAGCGGTCGAGGCGCCCGCATGGGCGTGATCATCAGAGGCCCCGACGCCCTCGAGGCGGCACGCCGCATCGACGTCGTGGCGTTGGACAAGACCGGCACCGTCACCGAAGGTCACCTCGAGGTCGTCGCCGTCGAGGTGGCCGACGGAACCGATGCCCGCCCGTTGCTGGCAGCGGCGGCGGCCCTGGAGGCCCGCTCGGAGCACCCGGTCGCGGCAGCGATCGTGCGCGCCGCGCGCAGTGGGTCCGTCAACGGTGTCGAGACAGACGGAACGAACCTCCCCGACCGTGAACTCGCCGTCGCAGACTTTCGCAACCTGCCGGGATTCGGCGTTGAAGGACGGCTCGTCCGGGCCGGCGCGGCCGCCGGGTCGGGCACCGCCGGCACGGACGAGGCCACCATCACCGTGGGGCGGGCCGAACTCTTCGAGCAGGTACCGGCGGCGCTGGAGGCGGCCGCCGCCGACCACGCCACAGCGGGGCGCACGCTCGTGTTCGTGGGCGGCAACGAGTCTGCACAGGGCTTCCTGGCACTGGCTGATCGCGTCAAGCCCTCGAGCGCCGCGGCGGTGGCCGACTGGAAACGCGCCGGCATCGAGGTCGTGATCCTCAGCGGCGACAACGGTGCGGCCGCCGAGCAGGTCGGCCGGCAGGTGGGAGCCGACCGTGTGCTCGCTGAGCTGACGCCCGCCGGCAAGGTCGCCGAGATCGAGCGCCTGCAGGCTGCCGGGCGGCGCGTGGCGATGGTGGGCGATGGCGTGAACGACGCCCCCGCCCTGGCCACTGCCGAGGTGGGAGTGGCGATCGGCACCGGCGCCGACGTGGCCGCCGAGGCGTCGGATCTCACCCTCGTGGGCGACGACCTCCGGCTGGCGACCGACGCACTGACCCTCGCCCGGCGAACGCTCGGAACGATCCGGGGCAACCTGTTCTGGGCCTTCGTCTACAACACTGCCGCCATCCCGCTGGCCGCGGTCGGGCTGCTGCGTCCCGAGATAGCCGCCGCGGCCATGGGGCTATCCTCGCTCTTCGTGCTCGGGAACTCGCTGCGCCTCAACCGTTTCGCCCCGCTGCGCACGTGAAGCCCGACGACCTGTCGCCCACCGGCGGACAGATCCCCCTCGACGGGCCGTACTACGACCTGCTGCGCCCCGGCACCGAACTTCCCCACCAGCCGGGCGTCACCCTCGACAGCGGCCTCTGCGCCGTCTATCAGGCGCTCGTGGGTGAACGGCTCCCGCTGGTGCAGAACCGGCGGACCTGTGCGGAGGTGACCGGCTCCGATTCGCCGCTGGTCAGCCCTGGCCTCGTGATGGCGCTGTCAGTGGGCCATACCACGACTGTCAGCCGGCGCGTCGTCGCCAACCTCTTCTACCGGGACGTGCGCCTGCTGAACCCGGTGTACCAGGGTCAGACGCTGGACACCTCCGTCCGGGTGCTGGCGATGCGCGACGGGCGCCCACGTCCGGACCGGCCGCCGCGTGGCATGGTGCTGGTGGCCTGCGAGAGCACCGCCGACGGCGTGCCGGTGGCCACCTACCAGCGCTGTCCCCTGCTGCCGACCAGGGGAGCGGATCTGCCGGGGTTCTCCGACGACATCGGCAGCGGAGCCGACACCGATGACCCGACCGGCGGGATCGACCTCGAGGCTTGCGCGGAGCTGGTGCCGGTTGGCTGGCGGCTCCACCTCCTCGGGCAGCCGGACAGCTGGGAGGTCGGCACCACCGTGACCGACCCGCTGCGGGACTACATCGACAACACGCCGGCACTGCTGCACCTGACCCACAACCTGGCGTTCGTGCACCGCGATGTCGAAGTCTCGCCGTACGGTCGCCGTCTGGTGAACGGCCTCCAAGTGGTGGGCATGGCCCAGGCCTCGCTCAGCCGGGTCGTTCACGGCCTGGCGACGGTGGTGGCCTGGGGCTACTGCAACCACACCGGTCCGGTCTTCGAGGGCGATCTGCTGTCCTTCTCGCACACGCTGCTCGGCGAGATCCCGGCCGGCCAGGGCCGGCTGCGGGCCGTACGGGCGGAGGCGATCGCCCATCGCGACGACGGGCCCGCTCGTGTCCTGGACTGGACCCTCGCCGCCGTCACCCCCTGAGACAGACCCGCGCCCGGCGGTCGCGTCCCGTCGGCCTGCCGCAGTCAGATCCTGAGCAGAGAGCGGACCAGTTCCGGGGTGGCGGGCAGTGACGTGACAGCTCCGGGGCGGCCGATGGCATCGTCTATGGCCGCGGCGATGGCCGCTCCGCAGGCGGTCGTGCCGCCCTCGCCGGCGCCCTTGAGCCCGAGGGGGTTGAGGGGGCTGGGCGCATCCTCGCTGAGCAGCACCTCCACGGGCGGCTGCTCGGCAACCGTGGGCATGAGGTAGTCCATGAACGACGTGGCGAGCGGTTGGCCGTCGGAGTCGTAGGCGAACAACTCCAGCAGCGCCCCGCCGATGCCCTGGGCGACGCCGCCGATGATCTGACCTTCGACGAGCATCGGGTTCACCGCCCGACCGACGTCATAGGCCACGACATAGCGCTCCACGGTCACCCCGCCGGTCCCCTCGTCGACACGCACCACCGCGGCGTGGGCGCCGTAGGGATAGGTCATGTGCTCGGTATTGAACGTGGCCTCGGCCACCTCCCCCGTCGCTGCGAGTTCGGTGGCGGCCAGGTAGACGGCGACGCCGGTCATGACCGTGACCCGGCTGGCGAAGGCCCCCAGGCCCCGACCGATCATGTCGGTCTGACCGTGGCGCACCGTCACGTCCACGTAGTCCACGTCCAGCACCTCGGCGCAGATCTGGGCGATCACGGTCTCCATCCCCTGGCCCACCGACGCCGCCCCCGTCACCACCTCCACGCCGCCGCCGTCGAGGCGCCGCACGCGCACATCGTCGAAGGGCCCCAGTCCGGACTTCTCCACGAACATGCCGATGCCGAGCCCCACCCGCTCGCCTGCGCCGCGTCTCGCCGCCAGACCCTCCCGGAGCGACTCGTAGCCGAGGTGATCCAGCAGTCGGTCCAAGAGCCGTGCGTAGTCGCCGGAGTCGTACACCACCGGCGTGCCGAGTGTGTTGACCCCGCGATCGAACGGCATGGACTCCGGCGGGATGAGGTTGCGGCGGCGAATCTCCGCCGGGTCGAGCCCGTAGGTGGCCGCCACGGCATCCATCAGCCGCTCCCGCACGAAAGTGCTCTCGAAACGACCCGGTGCCCGGTAGGTGCCCGCAGGGGTCTTGTTCGTGAGGCGAATGTGGCCGCGTACCCGGTAGGAGGGCACCAGGTACGGGCCCGGCAGGAGCGCCACCGACAGGTTCGGCACGGTGGCCCCGTGCGTGCGCACGTAGCCCCCCTGGTCGTGGAAGAAGTCGGCGTCGATGGCCTGCACGATGCCGTCGGCGTCGACGGCCGCCCGCACGTGGTAGGTCTGGTCTCGCGAGTGGTTGGCCGCCAGCAGGTGCTCCCTGCGATCCTCCACCCACTTCACGGGTCGGCCGAGCTTCAGCGCCGCGTGGGTCACGAGCAGGTCCTCGGGATACAGCTCGCCGCGGACACCGAACCCCCCGCCGACGTGTCCCTCCCTGCCGACGACCTGACCGGGCGCCAGGCCCAGCATGGCGGCGATGGTGACGCAGTTGTAGTGCGGCACCTTGGCGATGCCGTAGAGCTCCACGCGGTTCCCGTCCGGGCCATCCCCATCCACCGGGCGCGCCAGCAGCCCGCGGGTCTCCAGGGGGATCCCGCTGTGGCGACCGACCGTCGCCCGGAGCTCCACGATCCGGTGTGCTCCGGCGAAGGCGGCCTCCACGTCGCCGTGCTCGTGTTCCAGGGTCAGGGGAGCGACGGCCTCCGGCGAGTTTGCCTCCAGCACCGGCTCGAGCGGGTCGACGTCCACGAAAGCCAGCTCGGCGGCATCCTCGGCGAGGTACGGATCCTCGGCGATCACGACGGCCACCGGGTCGCCCACGTAGCGCACACGCTCGCCGGCGAGGACCCGCTGGCAGTGGGGGCGCAGCTCGTCGAATCCGGTCATGCGGAACTCGATGGCCGGCAGGTGCGCCACCTCATCGGCACCCCAGGCCGCCACCACGCCTTCGGCGGCCAGCACGTCTTCGAGGCCGACACCCCGCAGCACACCGTGGGCCACGTCCGAGCGCACCACACGGAGATGCAACTCGTCCTCGAAGCTGACGTCCCCGAGGAAACGCCCCTCACCGACCAGCAGCGGGCGGTCCTCGAGGCGCAGGACCGACTCGCCGATCAGCGAGCGGCCCCGCGGGCGATCGGGTTCGCCCAAGGCTCAGGCCTCACCGGCGTCGCGCACCGACCGCACCGCCTCCACGATGGTCTGGTAACCGGTGCAGCGGCAGAGGTTCGACGAGAGCGCCTCGCGCAACTCGTCGTCGCCGATGTCGGGGCGGGTCTCCAGCACGCCGGCGCTGAGCATCAGGAATCCGGGCGTGCAGAACCCGCACTGCAACCCGTGGTGGCGCCAGAACGCCTCCTGGAGGGGATGGAGGGTGCCGTCGTCGCCGGCGAGACCCTCCACGGTGCGGATCTCGGCACCCTGTGACTGAACGGCGAACAGCAGGCACGACCGCACGGGCTCGCCGTCCAGCAGCACGGTGCACGCCCCGCAGACCCCGTGCTCGCACCCCAGGTGGGTGCCGGTCAGCCCGCAGTCGTCGCGCAGCGCGTCGGCCAGGGTCCGACGCGGCTGTGCGGTGATGCGGTACTCGTCGCCGTTCACCCGCAGCACCACGGGGACCGCCACGTCCGCGGCTGAGATCTCGGTCATCGGACTGGGGCCTCCTGAGTCGATCGGTCGTTCTCGCCCGCCGGACTCCGACCGGCCGCGGCGCGCACCGCCGCCCTGACCCGTTCGGGCGTGGCGGGCATCTCGTTCAGTTCCACCCCCAGATGGGCGAGAGCGTCGTTCACCGCGTTCAGGACGGCGGCGGGAGCCCCGATGGTGCCGCCCTCGCCGAGCCCTTTGGCACCGGTGACGGTGGCGTCGCTGACCGTCTCGAGATGGAGAATCTCGATGTCGGGGATCTCGGCAACGGTGGGAGGCAGGTAGTCCATCAGCGAGGTCGTGAGAATGTTGCCGTCGTCGTCGTAGACGACCTCCTCCAGCAGGGCGTTGGCGATGCCCTGTGCCACGCCGCCGCGGATCTGCCCGTCCGCGATCATCGGGTTGATGAGCCTCCCGGCGTCCTCCACCACGACGAAGCGCCGCATCGACACGCCGCCGGTGTCGGGATCCACGTCCACTTCCGCCACGTGGCAGGCGTTGGAGAACGTGCCCGCCGGGTCATACCCCGCCTGTGCCGAGAGGCCGGGCGTCGCGCCGGCCGGCAGCCGCTGCGTGTGATGGTGGGCGATCCTCGCCAACTCGGCGACCTCCACGCCGACCGAGGTGCCGGCGACCGTGGCGCGCCCGTCGGCCAGGACGATGTCGTCGGCCGCGGCCTCGAGCACCTCCGCGGCGAGCGAGCCGAGCTGGCTGGCCAGCTTCTGTGCCGCCAGGTACGTCGCCCCGCCCGCCAGCACCATGGCGCGGCTGGCGAAGGACCCCCACCCGTACGGCGTGCGGTCGGTGTCACTGGCCACGACCCGCACCCGACCCGGATCGGTGCCCACTTCGTCGGCCACGATCTGCGAGAGCGCGGTCTCCAGGCCCTGCCCATGCGGCGAGGCACCGATGCGCAGCGTCACGTAGCCCGACGGGTCCATGGACAGTTCCACGTTCTCGTAGCCCGGCGTCACTCCCATCGCGCGGGCCGCGAACGCCGGCGTTCCGTAGCCGGTGCGCTCGCTGAAGGTGCAGATCCCGATGCCCGGTTGAGGCCCCCCGGCGGCACGGGCTGCGTGCTGGCGGGCGCGGAACGCACCCAGGTCGACGTGGCTGACCGCCTGCTCCATGGCCTCGCGATAGGTGCCCTCGTCGTGGCGCAGGCCGGTCGGCGAGGTGTGCGGGAAGTCGCTCTGCAGGTTCCGCCGGCGGATCTCCACCGGATCGACGCCCAAGCGGGCCGCGGCGATGTCCATCAGCCGTTCCAGCGCCAGGGTGATCACCGGTCGTGACACGCCCCGGTAGGGCGACATCGGGCAGGTGTGCGACGCCACGCCTCGCGAGCGCACCCCGTAGTGCTCCAGCGTGTATGGGCCCGGCAACTCCGCCAGCGCCATCAGAGGCTCGACTCCCCAGGTGATGGGGTAGCACGGCCACGCCCCGACGTTGGCCGCCACGTCGGCCTGCAGTGCCTCGAGGTGGGCCGACGCATCGAACCCGGCTCGCAGCCGGTAGCGCTGCTCGCGGCTGTGCCACGAGGCCATGAGGTTCTCGCTGCGGTCCTCGATCCAGGCCACGGGACGCCCCAGGCGACGCGACAGCCAGACCACGACGGCGTCCTCCCGGGCGAGCGGCAGCTTCTGGCCGAAGGCGCCGCCCACGTCCGGCGCCACCACCCGGAGGTCGGCCTCGGGCATGCCCAGCAGGTCGCAGATGACGGTCCGAATCATGTGCGGCGCCTGGATCGAGGCGTGCAGCGTCGTGCGGCCGCCGAACCTCTCGGTGACGGCATGCGAGCCGCGCGCCTCCAGAGGCAGCGCCGCCTGCCGCCCCGAGGTGATCTCCAATTCGACGATGGCGTGTGCACCCTCCAGGGCCTCGGCCAGCCCCGGGGTTGCCATCTCGCCGGCCACCATCACGTTCGACTCCGACTCGGAGGGATGCACGAGCGGGGCACCGGGAGCCAGAGCCGCCTCGAGGCCAACCGCCGCAGGCAACGGCTCGATGTCGAGTTCCACCTGTTCGGCCAGATCCTCAGCCTCCGCGGCGGTGGCGCCGACGACCACCGCAACCGGCTCACCCACGTACCGCACCCGCTCCCGGGCGAGCAACGGTTGGGCGAGGCGCACGTAGTCGGGACGGTGCAGGACGGCTTCGATGTTCCCGACCTCGTCGGCATCGAGGTCCGCGATCGTGTACGCCGGGCCGCGAACCGCCCGGACGAGACCGCTCGCCACCGGGCTTCGAACGAACCGCGCCGAGGCGGCGCCGCCGATATCACCCACGAAGGTGCCCGCGCCGCACAGCAGGGCCGGATCCTCGACCCTGCGGATGGAGCGGCCGACCCAGCTCACCCCGCGGCCTCCGCCGACTACCCGGACGCGCCGGCGCCCTGCGCCAGCGCCCGCGCCACCATGGCGCGCACCAGATCCCGCCGGTAGGCGGCGGAACCGTGCAGGTCCCCCACCGGGTCCACCTCACCGGCTGCCGTCTCGGCTGCGGCGGCGTGCAGTTCGGCGCCCGGCGTCTCACCCACCAGCGTCGCCTCGGCGCCGCCCAGGCGCACCGGCACGCCGGCCACGCCCCCGACGCCGACCCGGGCCTCGGCGATGGCACCCGTCGCCGGCTCCAGACGCACCGCGGTCATCCCCGCCACGACGGCGAAGTCGCCCGCCCGGCGGCTGAACTCGCAGAATCCGGCCCGCCAGTCGTCACCGAGGATCGGGAGGCGAACCGCCACGAGCAACTCTTCGGGGGCCAGCGCCGTGGTGAAGACGGTCTCGAAGAAGTCGGCCGCGGGGATGGCCCGCTCGCCGCCCCGGCGCAGCGCCACCATCTCGGCGTCGAGGGTGCGGGCCAGGATGCACCATTCCGCGGCGGGATCGGCATGCGCGATCGAACCCCCGAACGTCCCCCGCACCCTGATCGGGAGGTGGCCGACGAAGCGGGCCACCTCGGGCAGGAGCGAGCCGAGGACCCCGCCAAGAGGCTCACGCCGGCCGTCCGGCGTGGTAACCGCCGGCACCTCCAGCCGGGCATGGATCACACGCGCGCCCACCGTGAGGGTCCCGTTCGCCGCCGACATCCCGTCCAGGCCGCCCACCCGGCCGATGTCCACAATCACCTCCGGGCGGGCCAGGCGGAAGTTCATCATCGGCACCAGGCTCTGACCGCCCGACAGCACCTTGGCCTCGTCGCCGAAGCGATCCAGCGCGTCCAGGGTGCCTTCCACGGTGTCGGGGGCGGTGTAGGCGAACCGTGCCGGCTTCATCGCAGCCACCGCGGGGCGGCGCTCGCGTCCCGCCCGATCGTCGAGCACATCCTCATCGGCACATCTCCCCGGTCCTCTACAGCTGCTGCGAGCCGAGAGTCACACCGTAGACGTCGGTCCGGCGGTCGGCGCGCGGCCGGATCAGCTCGCTGCGAACCTGCGCCCGGGCCGCATCGGCCAAGTCCACGCGCGCCACCTGCAGTTCGTCGCCGTCGCCGGCGAGCGGGCCGGCAACCACCTGCCCGTACGGGTCCGCCAGAATCGACGACCCGAGGAAGTGCAGGTC
>JAPPKQ010000156.1 GCA_028819945.1 bacterium
GCCGAGACCTGCTCGGTCTCGGGCTTCACCACCTGGATGTGGGTGATCATGCGCACGAAGTCCCGCCTGACCCGCTGCATGAGGTCGCCGAACATCTCGAAACCCTCGCGCTGCCACTCGCTCAGCGGATCCTTCTGGCCGGCGGCACGCAGGTGGATGCCCTCCTTCAGGTAGTCCATCTCGTAGAGGTGCGTGCGCCAGTGCTGGTCGATGACCCGCAGCATCACTTGGCGCTCGAGGCCACGCATGACCTCGGCGCCGATCTCGGTCTCCCGCTTGGCGTACAGCGCCGTGGCGTCGTCCAGGAGCCGCCCGGTGAGCCCCTCGGGGGTCTGCTCAGTCGCCAGATCCTCCGGCGTCAGATCGGTGGGCCACAGGTTCCCGGCGTTCACCAGGATGCTGCGGTGGTCCCACGGCTCGTCCGCGGGCAGGTCGGCGGCGATCGCCTCCACTTCTGACTGCAGGTGCTCGAGGGCCTGGTCGCGCAGCTCCGCCCCCTCCAGGATCTGCCCGCGCAACTGGTAGATGACCCTGCGCTGGTTGTTCATCACCTCGTCGTAGCGGAGAACGTTCTTGCGGGTCTCGGCGTTGCGCTGCTCCACGGTGGTCTGCGCACGCTCCACCGACTTGGTGACCATCTTGGACTCGATGGGCACGCCGTCGTCAATCGAGCGGGACATCACCCAGTTCATGGCGCCGGGGGCTAAGATGCCAATGCGGGCGCCCTCGAGGGACAGGTATACGCGGCTCTCCCCCGGGGCGCCCTGGCGACCCGAGCGCCCCCGCAGCTGGTTGTCGATTCGACGGCTCTCGTGACGTTCGGTGCCGACGACATAGAGACCGCCGAGCTCCTTGATCAGGCCGCCCTCGGTGCTGCACTGCTCGGTATGGCTCTCCAGCAGCCTGCGGTACGCCTTGAGGTACCCCCGCGACTGGGGGTCGTGCCCGTCCACCTGCAGGTCGCGCCGGGCCAGCGATTCCGGGTTGCCGCCCAGGATGATGTCGACCCCTCGCCCTGCCATGTTGGTGGCCACCGTCACCCGCCCCAGACGGCCGGCCTGGGCGATGATCTCGGCCTCGCGGGCGTGTTGCTTGGCGTTCAGCACCTCGTGCGCGACGCCCCGGCGGGTGAGGTGGCCCGACAGCTTCTCGGACTTCTCCACCGAGATGGTGCCCACCAGCACCGGCTGGCCCCGCTCCACCCGCTCGGCGATGTCGTCCACGATGGCGTCGTACTTGGCGTCCTCGGTGCGGTACACCAAGTCGGGCTGATCGGCGCGGACCATGGGCTTGTGGGTGGGGATCGAGACCACCTGCAGGTCGTAGGTGCCGTGCAGCTCGCTGGCCTCGGTCTGGGCGGTGCCGGTCATGCCCGCCAGCTTCTCGTAGAGGCGGAAGTAGTTCTGCAGGGTGATCGTGGCGAGGGTCTGGTTCTCCTCCTGGATCTTGGTGCCCTCCTTGGCCTCGATGGCCTGGTGCAGGCCGTCGGACCAGCGGCGTCCGTCAAGGATGCGCCCGGTGAACTCGTCGACGATCTTCACCTCGCCGTTGCTGAGGATGTACTCCTTGTCGCGCCGGTACAGCTCCTTGGCCCGCAGCGCCGCGCCGAGGTGGTGCACGTAGCTGACCTGCACCGAGTCGTAGAGGTTCTCCACCCCCAGGGCCCGCTCCACGGCGTGCACGCCGTCCTCGGTGGGGGCCACCGTGCGCTTCTCCTCGTCCACCTCGTAGTGCTCGTCGCGCACCAGCCGGCGCACGATGGAGGCGAACCGGTAGTAGGTGTTGGCGGCCTCGGCCACCTGGCCGCTGATGATCAGGGGCGTGCGGGCCTCGTCGATGAGGATCGAGTCGATCTCGTCCACGATGCAGTAGCGATGGCCGCGCTGGGTCCGCTCGGCGGCGGAGAGCGCCATGTTGTCCCGCAGGTAGTCGAAACCGAACTCGTTGTTGGTGCCGTAGGTGATGTCGCAGGCGTACTGCTCGCGCTTGAAGTCCTGGTCCCGAACGCCGGGAATCACCAGGCCCACGCTCAGGCCCAGCCAGCGGTGGATCTGCCCCATCCAGTCGGCGTCGCGACTGGCCAGGTAGTCGTTGACGGTGACCACGTGGACGCCCTCGCCCGTGAGGCCGTTCAGATACACCGGCAGCGTGGAGACCAGCGTCTTGCCCTCGCCGGTGCGCATCTCGGCGACCCAGCCCAGGTGCAGCGCCGCGCCTCCCATGAGCTGCACGTCGTAGTGCCGCTGGCCGATGACCCGCCATGACGCCTCCCGCATGACGGCGAATGCCTCCGCCAGCAGGTCGTTCAGATCGGCGCCGTTGGCGAGGCGCTCCCGGAGTGCGGGCGTGCGGGCCTGCAGCTCCTCGTCGCTCAGCGCCTGCATCTCTGGTTCCAGGTCGCCGATGTGGGGCACGAGCCCTTCGAGGGCCTTGAGCTTCTGCCCCTCGCCGGTGCGCAGGAGCTTGTCGAGGATCGCCATGTCCGCGCCGAGTCTACGAAGCGGCGGGCCCGCTCACCGCGCCGGTGGCGACGTCGACGACGGAGGCCTCGGCGAGCCGCGCCAGCTCGCCCGGCGCGATCGGGAAGCAGGCGTCGGGCGCGCCGGCCGCCGCCCACACCTCCTCGAAATCCAGCAGCCGCCGGTCCAGGAAGGTCTCCAACCTGCGGGCATGGCCGAAGGGTGGCACGCCGCCGATGGAGAACCCCGTCGCGTCGGCGACCTCCTCGGCGCGGGCCTGCCGGGCATCCCCGGCGCCGGGGGGGGCGCCCTGGGGGGGGGTGGCGCCCGTGGGGGCGCGGTTTACCTGGGCGACGACGACCCGCCCGCCGGTCACGAACACCAGCGACTTGACGATCTGGGCCAGCTCGCAGCCCACTGCCTCGGCCGCCTCCCGGGCGGTCCGGGTCCCGGCGGGATAGCGGGTGACACGCAATTCCACGCCGAGGTCGGCAGCCGCCGCCGCGAACCGGTCGACAGCTCTGCTCACCGGCTCAGCCTACGAACTCCCGCCGTTTCGGTGGGCGGCGGCCTGCTCGGTGGCGAACTCCTGTGGAGTCATGAGCACCTCGCGGGCCTTGGATCCCTCTGACGGACCGACGACACCGCGCTGCTCCAGCAGGTCCATGAGACGCCCGGCCCGGGCGAAGCCCACACGCAGCTTGCGCTGCAGCATGGAGGTGGAACCGAGTTGGCTGTCCACCACCAACTCCATGGCCGCCTCCAGCAACTCGTCGTCGTCGGGATCGCCCGGGTCGCGGCTCCCCGCCAGGGTCGGAGTCGCCAGGTCCTCCGCGGTGATCGCCTCGGGCTCGGACGGGCGGACGTTCTGGCGGCGCCAGACGGCGGTCACGCGACGGATCTCCTCCTCGCTGACCCAGGCCCCCTGGATGCGCTGGGGCGTCCCCGCGGTGCCGTCCAGCAGCAGCATGTCGCCGTTGCCCACGAGCCGCTCCGCCCCGGCCGCATCGAGGATGACCCGGCTGTCGGTGAGGCTCGACACCGACATCGCCATGCGGGCCGGGATGTTGGCCTTGATGACCCCGGTGATGACGTTCGTGGAGGGTCGCTGCGTGGCGATCACGAGATGCACCCCTACGGCACGGGCCATCTGCGCCAGCCGCCAGATGGCGTCCTCCACCTCGCGCGGGGCGACCATCATGAGATCCGACAGCTCGTCCACCACGATGACGATGAACGGCAACCGCTTCAGCGCCTCGTCCTCGTCCTCGCCCGCCGCCTCGCCGTCACCGGCGGCCAGCGAAGCCTCGTACATCTCGTTGTAGCCGGTGATGTCGCGGCAGCCCACCCGGGACAGCAGTTCGTAGCGGCGCTCCATCTCGCGCACGGCCCAGCCGAGGGCGTTGGCGGCCTTCTTCGGATCGATGACGGGCTGCGTCAGCAGGTGCGGCACGTTGGCGTACTGCCGCATCTCCACCATCTTGGGATCCACCAGGATCAGCCGCACCTGCTCGGGCGTGCAGCGCATCAGGATCGTCGTGATGATCGAGTTGAGGCTGGACGACTTGCCCGAGCCGGTCGCGCCGGCGATGAGGATGTGCGGCATCCCCCCCAGGTTGGCCATGACGGCCTGCCCGGTGATGTCGCGCCCGAGGGCCACGTCGAGCGGATGGGCGGCGGCGGCCGCCGCCTCCGAGGCCAGAATGTCGCCAAGCGTCACCGCGTGGCGCGCCGGGTTCGGAACCTCCACACCGATCGCCTGCCGGCCGGGGATCGGGGCGAGAATGCGCACGTCGGCCGAGGCCAGGGCATAGGCGATGTCGCGGGACAGAGCGGTGATCCTGGCCACCTTCACCCCCTCGGCCAGAACCAGCTCATAGCGGCTGACCGTGGGGCCCACGACCACGTCGGCCAGGGCAGCCTCCACGCCGTGCGCGGCGAGTGCCGCCTCCAGCGCTTGCCCGCGCTCGCTGATGAGGCGACCGTCCACCTCCTGGGCGGGTGTGCGCTTCAGGATCCCCAGGTTGGGGCGACGCCACTGGCCGCTGTCATCCCCGGCCGCTGCCACCTGCGCTGCCGCTGCCGCCGGTGCGCGCCCCCGGCGGGACTCCCCGGAAGGCTCGGCGGGTGGAGGTGGTGGCTCCGCCGGCCGCGGACCGCCCGACAGTGGCGCCGCGGCGGGGACCGCCACCGGCGGGTGCCCTGCGACGTCCGGTGGCCGCTGACCGGAGCTGATCTCGCCCTCCGCGGCCGGGACCTCAGCGGTGCCGGCGTCGTCGGCGGGGCCCTCCTCGGGCGCCGAGCGCCGGTCGGACACCACGAGGCGGACCGCAGCGGCCAGACCCAGCCCCAGCCGGCGCAGGACCCACCAGACCCCGCGGGCCGCGGCGCCGAGGGACATGCCGCTGAGCGCCGACCATCCCAGCAGGCCGATCGCCACCAGCACGACCACCGCGCCGGCAACCCCGGCCAGCAGTGCGAGGGCACCACCGGAGGCGAAGCCCACGTAACCGCCGGCGCCCTCGAAATCCGTCAGCCCGTCACCCCAGGTCGGACGGCCCGCGGCGAGGTGGAGGATGCCGGCGAGCGCCGTCATGACCAGGCAGCCCCCCAGGATGCGCACCGAGGGTCGCCGGTCGTCGTCGGTCTCGGCCCCGGCCTCGGTCTCCTTGCGGGAGCGGCCGACGATCAACAGCACGCCCACCGCGGCCAGCGCCGGAGGCACCAGCAGACGCCCCCAGCCGACGGCCACGCCCGCGGCGCGCCGGAACGCCGTCCCGACGAGCCCGCCGAAGTCGCCGTAGACGCCGAGCGCGCTGAGCAGGGCCAGCACGAAGGCCAGGAGGCCCCAGATCTCCGCCCGATGCGCCCGGTAGAAGCCGGCGAGGGCCGACGGCTCCTCGGCCGGGGCTCCGCCGCCCCCGTTGCCGCCGCGCGCGGGCGGTTTCGAGCTGCGCGAGGGCGCGTCGGACCGACCGGCTCCCGAAGGGGACTTTGCCATCGTTGCCAACACTAGCACCACCGACCACACCAGCCCCGCGGCGCCTGGGGCGTGGTTGGACGCGGCGCTCCGCGATCAGGGTTCGCCGGCCGAGCCTCAGGTCCGGCGCGCCGGCGTGGTCCGCTGGTTCCCCGGCACCGGCCGGGGCGGCGTCTCAGTACTCGAATTGCACGGCGGCCCGGCTCTCGAGGATGGGGCGCACCCTGGCGGCGATGAAGGCCTGGTGGCCACCGTCGTCGCGGTAGGAGACGAATCCCGCCTCGTCGTCGAAGTCCACCGTCACGGCGTAGTCGTGGTTACCGGCGTTGATGGCGGCGTCGTTGCCGTGGGCATAGCCCCGTACGGCCTCGTGCGTCTCGAGCAACTCCACGAGGCCCTCCACGAATGCCGCCCGTTGGGCATCGTCGACTTCGTCGTTCCACTTGAACAGCACGCAGTGGCGGATCATGGCCGCTCCTTCGATCGGGGCCGGAATTACCCGCGAGGATAAACTGATCCGGTCCCGCCCGCCGTCTGGGAGCGATCGCACCATGAGCACACCGGCGACAAGCGACGAAGCGTCCCGCGCCGGCGGCGGCGAGATCCTCATCTCCGGCGGCACCCTCATCGACGCCACCGGCGCGCCGGCGCGGCCGAATCCGGGCGTGCTGCTGCGGGGCGACAACATCGAGATGGTCGGGCCGGGCGCCGCCGAGGCCGCCGGCGCCGGCGCCGAGCACATCGACGCCGGCGGCCGGACGGTCATGCCGGGGCTCATCGACGCCCACTGCCACGCCACCTTCGACGACGTGCAGTCCAACGACGAGCTCTTCTTCCACCGCGATCCGACCACCGCCGCGCTGGTGGCAGGCCAGAACCTCACCAAGATGCTGCGGGCGGGGGTCACCGCCTATTGCGACCCCGACACCCTGTTCTCCATGGGTCCGTCGCTGCGCAACGCCGTCGAGGCCGGCGTCGTGGCAGGACCGCGCATCAGCACCGGCGTGCAGGCGCTGGTCACGGCCGTCGGCGGCACGGCCGGGCGGCTCATCCCCGACGAGGGCGTGGTGGGCTACGCCCAGGTGGTCAACTCCCTCGACGAGGCTGTGATGTGGACCCGCCGGCACATCAAGCACGGCGCCGACTGGATCAAGATCCACGCCACCGGGCTGCTGCCGGGACGCTCCGGCGAGGTGCTGGGATGGAGTCGCGACGAGTTGCGGGCGGTCTGCGACACGGCGCACGAGCTCGGCACCTCGGTGATGGCGCACTGCCGCAGCCCCGAGAGCGTGACCGCCTGCGCGGAGGCCGGCGTGGACATGCTGCTGCACGCCTCCTTCATGGACGCCGAGGGGCTCGAGGCGGTGATCGCCTCCGGCAGCGCCCTGTGCCCCACCTTCACGTTCCTTGCGAATCTGGCGGACTTCGGCTCGGCGGTGGGGGCCGGCGCCGGCATGGAGGACATCTTCCGGGGCGAGATCGCCGCCACCGCCAAGATGATGCGTGCCGCCTACGACGCCGGCGTGCCGATCCTGTGCGGTTCCGAGGCCGGGTTCGCCCTCACCCCCTACGGGCACTGGCACGGCCGGGAGGCTGAGATCCTCGTGAACGAGTTGGGCCTCAGCCCCATGGAGGCAATCGTCTGCGCCACCGCCAACGGCGCCATCGCCATGCGACTCGAGGGCCGCATCGGCACCATCACCGAAGGCTGCCTGGCCGACGTGCTGGTGCTCGACGGCGACCCGCTTGCCGACATCCGGCTGCTGAACGACCGCCGCCGCATCACCGAGGTCATCAGCCGGGGCCGGCGGGTGGACCTCAGCGGCCCCTGGCCGGCGCACGGGCCGATCCCCGGCGACAAGGTGCGCAACTGGGCCGAACAGATCCTCACCTACGAGCGGGCCTACGGCTGAAGCCACCTCGGCTGTTCGAGCCCCCGGTCGGGGACCGGCGGCTACAGCACGTGGCGGGTGGTCTCGTGGACGGTGCGGATGGCGAAGCTGGACCGCAGCCGCGACACGCCGGTGAAGCGCGACAGATAGCGGTTGAAGATGCGTTCGAAGTCGCGGTGGTCCTTGACCGCCAGGTGCAGCAGGTAGTCGGCGTCGCCCGCCACGAGGTGGCAGGACATCACCTCGGGGCAGTCCCCCACCTCCGACTCGAAGAGCCGTAACGAGTCCTGGCTCTGGCTGAGCAGCGACACCTCCACGAACACGTCGAGGTCGCGTCCGATGGCCTTGCGGTTCACGATCATCACGTAGCCGGCGATGAAGCCGCCGGCCTCCAGGCGGCGCACCCGCCGGTGGCACGCCGAGGTGGACAGGCCGACTCGCGCGGCCAACTCGGCATGCGACACGCGACCGTCGCTCTGCAACTCGTTCAGGATCTGCCGATCCGTGGCATCCAGCGACTCCATAGCGGAGGATTATGCGCTAGCTCATCGATTTGCGCAAATCATGTGCACAGACTGTGATCTATACACACTAGCTGACTTGTCAATAGGCAGCACAGAGCACTATCATTGCTAAGGAGAGGACGAAGGAGGTGGTCATGCGCATCGGCGTCCCGAAGGAGATCAAGAACGAGGAGCGGCGCGTCGGCCTGACGCCTGACAGCGTGGGAGAGTTGAGCGCCCGGGGCCATGATGTGCTCGTCGAGCACCATGCGGGCGCGGGCGCCGGATTCAGCGATGAGGACTACGCGGCCCGCGGCGCGACGATCGTGGCGAGCGCGGACGGCATCTTCAACGTGGCCGAACTGATCGTGAAGGTGAAAGAGCCGCAGGCCACCGAACGTGCCCGGCTGCGCCCCGACCACACCCTGTTCACCTACCTGCACCTGGCGGCGGACCCCGAGCAGGCATCGGAGCTCCTGGCGAGCGGCGCCACCGCCATCGCCTACGAGTCGGTCACCGACAGCGCCGGCCGGTTGCCTCTGCTGGCGCCCATGTCGCAGGTGGCGGGCCGGATGTCCATCCAAGCCGGCGCCCATTGCCTCGAAGGCGCCGCCGGCGGCAGGGGTGTGCTGCTGGGAGGCGTGCCCGGAGTCGCCGCCGCCCCGGTCGTGGTCCTCGGTGGCGGGGTCGTGGGCAGCAACGCCGTCCAGATGGCGCTGGGACTCGGCGCCGACGTCACCGTTCTGGACAGGGATCCCGTGGTGCTGGAGAAGCTCGCCGCTCGCTTCGGGCCGGCCCTGACGACCCTCTACTCCAGCCCGCCCGCCCTGGAGCGGGCTGTGACCGGCGCCGACCTCGTAGTCGGGGCGGTGCTGCTGCGCGGCGCCCGGGCGCCGCGGCTGATCACCGGGCAGATGGTGAAGGAGATGCGGCCCGGCTCGGTGGTTGTGGACGTTGCAATCGACCAGGGCGGCTGCGCGGCCACCTCACATCCCACGACCCACACGGCGCCGACCTTCACAGAAGACGGGGTCGTGCACTACTGCGTCGCCAACATGCCCGGCGCCGTGCCGCGCACCTCCACGCTGGCGCTCAACAACGCCACGCTCCCCTACGTGCTGCGGATCGCGGAGGAGGGCCCGATGGCGGCGATGCGCGCCGACGCCGGCCTGCGCGACGGCCTCAACGTGTGCCGGGGCCGCATCACCGAACCCGCCGTCGCCGAGTCCCTGAGCCTCCCCTACACCGCCCCGTCCATCTGCCTGAACTGACCGCCCGCGCCTGTCGCGGCAGCAACGCGGACATGGATACCGAGAACAGTCAGCCGGGCACGGACTCCCTCGTGCGCTGATTCACGAGCCTGAGGCAGCCCTCACCAAGGGCGCCCAAGCGAAGGGCACGCCTCGGTATCCCTCAACTCGGCAGGGTCACCACCTTGGCGTTGCCGACATGGGCGTAACGGCCGGGGGTGCAGGTGAGCACGATGACTTGGCATTCGCGTCCAGCGGCGGCAATGGCTGCACCCATGCGGGCCAGCCGACCTGGGTCGCTCCAGCCCAAGGCGTCGTCGAGCACCACTGGCGCCCCTCCACCGTCGGGGCTGACGATGGCGGCGCAGGCCAGCCGCGCCAGCACACCGAGTTGCTCGCGGGCACCGACGCTGAGTTGGTCCACGTCGAGCGTGACGCCGTCGAGCGTGCGGCACGTCAACCGCAGGTCGTCATCGAGCCCGACCCCGAAGGAGGGCCCGAAGACGATCCGCCCGAACTGCTCGATGCGCTGCTTGAAGGGGGCGAGGTAGCGCAGGCGGGCCTCGTTGCGGCGCGCCTCGAAGGTGTCGTGGAGGAGCCTGGCGGCCTCGGCGCGCGCCTCAGTGCGTTCATGGGCGGCGGCGCGATGCTCGCAGCGGCTCCGCGCCTCGCCCAGTTGCTCGTCTAGACCCGCCTCTCCCTGAAGCTCCAAGCGGGCGCTCAGGGTCCGCAGCGAATCCTCGTTGTCGTTGATGTCTGCCTCGGCGCGCGTCGTGGCGGCGCGGGCGTTGTCCAGCAATAGCTTCAGAGAGTCGGGATCGGCGGCCGCCACTGCCGCCTGCGCTTGGGCGAATGCGCCGGCGGCCTGCGCGACGGCCTGCTGGGCCGAGACCAGCGACGCCCGCAGGTCGGCGTCGGAACGTTCGGTGCGAGCCGTCTCCAACGCTGCCAGCGCCTCGCCGCGAGTGCTGTCGGCGTTGCTGATCCGCTCGGCCAGGACCGCCTCGCCCCGTCCGGCTTCCGTCAGAGCGTCGCGAGCCTGCTCGTGCGCGTCCTTGCACCGACCATGAGCCTCGATTCGTTCTTCGACCAGACGGCCGGCCGTCGAGGCGAACTGCTTGGCCTCCTCGAAGTCCGCGGGCAGGGCGGGCTCAGAAGGTCGTTCGGCCGCGTACTCCTCGATCCGGCCGGCTAGCCCAGCGATCTTCTGCGCCAGGACGTCCAAGGTCAGGTCACGCAGGTCGCGGCTGATCGTTGCGGTCGCGTCCTTGCGGCTGCGCTCGGCCTCCTTGCGTTGGTCGGCTGCCCGTCGCGCAGCGGCCACACTCGCCACGCCGCCCTCTGCCCACAGCGCTTCCAAACGGGCGCAGGCCTCGTCCAGTTCTGCCGAGCGATCCCGCGAGCCACCGCCTGCCGTCACGTCCAGTTGGGCCACTCCGGGCAGAGTGATCTGCGCATCTCGGCTGACCGAGAACTCGTGGCGGGAACCGGCGGGAAGTTCGACCGGCTCGCCGGAGACCGTGAAATCGAGGTCGGCGAGGGCAGTAACGACGACTGAGGCCGCGGCGCTCCGGACGGCCGCCCGCTCGGCCACGACGTCGAGGTTGGCCGATTCGATGCGCTCCAACAGTTCGTCGTCCACCTGGGCGGACTCGATGTGGGCCTCCGCCTCGGACAAAGCCTGCTGGGCCTCAACCACCCGGGCGTGGCGCTCTCGCCACTCCGCTAACTCACCGATCCGGCGGTGGTGGCCGCTGTCCTCGTTGGCGCGCTGCTGCGCCCCCCTGGCCTCCTCGAGCGCTGCGGACGCCGATCGGTAGGCCTCTTCGGCCTCCGCGGCTCGGACTCGGGCCGCCGCCAAGACCGGTGCCGCCCTTTCGGCAGCGGCGCGGAGGTCGCGCACGTTCTCTTCGGCGGCGGCCAACGCGCAGATCAACTCGTCGCGGCGCTTCATGTCCGCGTCGGTCCGGTCGCGCTCGTTGACGACGGCCCGGTTCTCCAGCTCGAGCCTCTCCACCTGCTCCTGAAGCTGCTGGAGTTCCTGCCGCCTGTCGCCGAGCTTCTGCTCCTCGTCCGCCGCGGCGTCTCGCACTCGTGACAGCCGCGTACGGTCGGCGAGGCGTCGCTCGACCTCGACCGCGTCGGCCTCGATGTCCGCAAGTCTCTGCTCGAGAGCGCCAACGGCATCGCGAGCCTCCGCAAGATCGCGCTCTGCTTCGCTGCGATTCACCTTGGGTTGGCCCGTGGGCGTCCAGTACTTCTCCCTCTCGGTGCAGATCCGAGCCCAAAGGTCGTCCTCGCGTTCGCCTGCGGTCTCGCCCGCTGCCGCTCGGTCGAGCGCCTGACCCAGCGAAGGCACGTCGAAGTCCGGGAGAGCCAACTCGGTGCCCTGCCCAATATGAAGTGCCTGCCAGAGAGCCGTGTCGAGGGTCTCCTCGAGCAGTTCGCACACCCGGTCGTGCGCCTCGCGCCCGGTGAGCTGCTCGTGGCGAGGTCCTTCCACGGCGAGAACGGTCTGCGGCCGGCGGTGCCAGCGCTTGGAGTAGACGAGCCGGTAGGGGCCTGTGTTGAACTCCGCCTCCACCTCGGCGCCAGCGTCGCGGTCGACCGGTTGCACGCTCGCGACATCCCGATGCCTGGACGAGTCCTGGAAGCGCAGCATGAGACTCAGGGCCTCCGGGATGCTGGTCTTGCCGACCTCGTTGTCTCCCTCGATGATCGTTACGCCGTCGGTGGCGAAGCGAACCTCGCTGTCGGCGACGCCGCGGTAGTTGCGCAGTCTGATTCGGTGAACCCTCATCGTCCGGCCTCCGCCAGCCGATGGAGCAGACCCAGGGCGTCGCGGGCCGCCACGGCCTGCTCGCCGGATTCCGACATCTCCCTCAGGTCGCCCAAGGCCTCCCGCGCGAATCCCGACAGCCCCAGGTCGTCCGTGTCGGCGTCGTCGGGGAGCACGACCAGTTCGCTGCGGCGCTCCCAGGTCTCGAGCACGGCCAGCAGGTCGGCGTGGTGAGCCAGCAGGTCGTCGAGCTGAGCACTCTGGGCAAGTGAGAGTTGCCCCACCAGGGCCAACTTGACGATGGCGCACTCCTTGTTCTCCAGACCGCCGAGCCAATCGGCCAAGCGTTGGATGTCGCGGTCCCCGGTCAGTTCCCATTCGCGGCGCACGAACCGCCATACGCCGACGGCTCGTACGTCCAGCCGCACCTCGGCTGCGTCGAGTTCGACGACGACCACGTTGCCGGGGTCGCGTTCGTCGTAGTCGGTGGGCTCGGGAGCGCCCGCGTACCAGATCCGCTCGCTGCGCCCGACCTCGGTGGTGGAATGCCGGTCTCCCAGCGCCACGAAATGGATGGTGCCGGCGGCCAGACGCTCCTCGAGTCCGGCCACCGAGATGAGCGCCGGGTCATCCCGGTTGGGTGACTGCGTGTCGAGTGCGCCGTGTCCGGCGACGATGCGCACCGTGCCGTCGGCCTCCAAGCCTCGGCACGCATCAGCCACGAGGTCCGACAGCGGGCGCTTGCTGAGCCACGGGGCGGCCACCAACTCGACACCGGGAGCCGCTTGCACCGGGGCGGGACTCTCCAGCACCACCACATTGTCGGGCCGGTGCTCGCTGAAGGTCGGTGACCGGTACACCGTGGACGGATCCAGCGGGTCGTGGTTTCCGGGCAGCAGGTAGAAGGCGACCTGCGGGGTGGACCTCATCGCCTCCAGCGCCCGTCGGACGACCCGCCGGCCGACCTGGTTCGACTCGAACACATCGCCGCACACCACCACGAACCCGCAACCCTCCGCCTCCGCCAGCTCCCCAATGCGGCGCACCGCCTCAAGCCGGGCGGCGTTGAACCGGGCCTGAGCCTCGCCGGCCAGGAAATGCCTTGTCATACCCAGTTGCCAGTCGGCTGTGTGGAGGAACTTCACCATGCCCAGAGCATAGGAAGGGGGTGTGGCAGTCTCGGCAGGGTGGGTCGCCCAAATTCATCGTCCGGCGGCAGACACCGCTGCCATCGCACTGCCACGGAGCCGATTCGAGCGACATCGGTCATGGCTACCGCACCGGCAGGCAGACGTACGTGGCGGTCGTGAACACGCCGTCGGCACGCGCGGGTTCTTCATGGCACATCCCCGGAGACCGCCCGAACCCACCGGGTACGTCGCCGATCGTGGCGACTGTCTGCCGAAAGGCCAGTACCGGCGCGCCGCAAAGCCGGTGCCGGTACGAGATGTGGACATCGAATGCGTGATGCGGACAATCAGTGCGGAATGCGGACATACCATGTTGAGTGCGGACATCCAGTGCGGATAGTATCTCCTGCATGGCCGGTGAGAGCGCACAACAGCACAATCCGTTCTCGCCCGGGTTCGGGAGGTCGCCCGCCGAGTTGGTGGGACGAGACGCCATCCTGGACGAACTCGGCGCACAGCTGGCCGCCGCTCCGAGCGGGCACCGGCTGTGCTCGATTCTGATGGGCGTACGCGGCTCGGGCAAGACCTCGCTGCTGAACGCCGCCGAGGACTTGGCGCACGAGTCGGGGTGGATGGTGCTCTCCTTGGACACCACCACCAGCGGGCTGCCCCAACGCATCGCTCGTGCCGCGTCCGCGGCAACCTCAGCCGATGCTGCCGACCCGCGACCTCGCCGGAGAATCAACAGCCTGCGTCTTCCGCCGGGCATCGCAGTCGGCTGGGAACACACCGATCCGCCGCCTGAGGACGACCCCCGGTACCTGCTGAGTCGCTTGGCGGAAACTGCGGCGGCGCAGGGTGGGGGCCTGCTCGTGACCCTCGACGAGCTGCACTCGGGCGAGCGCGACGAGGTGCGGCGGATAGCCGGCGACTTCCAGCACACCGCCGAACGAGAGGGCCTGCCCATCGGGCTGCTTGGAGCGGCGCTGCCGGAGATCCAGTACACCGTGCTGGAGGACAGGAAGCTGACATTCTTCCATCGGGCAACCCTGCGACGGTTGCAGCCCCTTGCAGCCGAGCAATCGTTCCGGTGCCTGAGAGCCACCGCGGCAGGCGGCGGGGGCACCTTCGAGGCCGACGCCTTGTGCGTCGCGGCCGGTGCCGTCAACGGCTCGCCCTACCACCTGCAGCTACTCGGCCGCTCGGCTTGGGAAGCAGCCGGCGCCCCGGAGGCTCCGATCGACCTGGCGGCGTGCCAGTTCGCGATCGGCACGGCCAGCGAGGAGTTCAGGCGGAGCATCAGCGAGCCCGCCTGGCACGACCTGACCGACGCCGAACAGGACTACCTGCACGCGATTGCTCGCCTGCACCCGTCAGCGACACGCCGTGCGGTCGCCGGAGAACTCGAAGCCCCGACCAAGTGGCTTGCGCGAACCGAGCGGCGGCTGACGATCTCGGGCTACATCCGAATGACCAGCCGCGACACCCTCGAATTCGCCGAACTAACGCGACGCCAGGACGTCCTGGACTTCGCCGAGCCCGAGTCTGGCTACCGGCTCCCCGGGGACCACCGGAACCCACAGCGCTCCCCCTTCAGGCAGGT
>JAPPKQ010000037.1:0-3191 GCA_028819945.1 bacterium
GCTGTCGGACGTGCAGCGCGTGCGCGTCAAGGACCAGGTGGACGAATACGTCTTCCCCGACGGGCACTCGGTGATCCTGCTGTCGGAGGGGCGCCTGCTGAATCTGGGCAACGCCACCGGGCATCCCAGCTTCGTGATGTCCTTCAGCTTCACGAACCAGGTGCTGGCGCAGCTGGAGTTGCATGCCAACGCCGAGGCGTATCGGGACGCCGCCGGCCGGCCGCAGGTGGTGACCCTGCCGAAGCACCTCGACGAGGAGGTGGCCCGGCTGCACCTCGACGCCCTGGGCATCCGGCTCAGCCGCCTCAGCGACGACCAGGCCGACTACCTCGACGTGCCGGCCGACGGTCCCTACAAGCCCGACCACTACAAGTACTGACGGCGCCCCGCCCAGCGGCGGACCGCCGACCGCACGAGCATCAGGAGGCATCAGACATGATCCGACTCACCGCCGACGACGGCCACGAACTCGACGCCTACGAGGCCGGATCGGCCGACGCCGCGGCCGGCATCGTCGTC
This sequence comes from bacterium, assembly GCA_028819945.1. GTDB lineage: Bacteria > Actinomycetota > Acidimicrobiia > Acidimicrobiales > CATQHL01 > VXNF01. The sequence continues at coordinate 520 of JAPPKQ010000037.1, forward strand.
GTTCAGGAGATCTTCGGGGTGAACGCCCACATCCGCGACGTCGTGGACCGCTACGCGGCGCTGGGCTACCGGGCCGTGGCCCCCGCCCTGTTCGACCGCCTCGAGCGAGGGGTGGAACTCGGCTACACCGAAGAGACCGTGACGCAGGGCCGGGCGATGCGCGGCGCCATCGACTGGGACGACACGGTGCGCGACGTGGGCGCCGCGGTCGCCCATCTGGCATCCAACGGGCCCGTCGGCGTGGTGGGCTACTGCTACGGCGGCAGCCTGGCCTGGCTGGCGGCGCACTCCCTGCCGGTGGCCGCCGCCGTGGGTTACTACGGCGGGCAGATCATCCAGTTCCTGGACCGTGCCCCGGAGGCTCCGGTGCTGCTGCTGTTCGGCGAGGTGGACTACATGATCCCGCTGTCGGATGTGGAGCAGATCACGCGGGCCCACCCCACCGTGCCGGTGCACGTCTACCCGGGCGCCGACCACGGCTTCAACTGCGACGCCCGCGACTCCTACCACCCCGAGGCCGCGGCCCAGGCCCTGGAGCGGACCCTGGCCTTCCTCGCCGACGCCGGCGTGCGCCCCTGAGAGGATCGGCCGTGAACCCCAACGTCGTCGTCCGCAACGTCGAGCGGGCACCCCGCGATCTGCTCGAGGGATTCCTGGAGGTCGACACGTCCACGGTCCATGAGGCCATGGGCCGGTTCGGCTTCGTGGGGGCCCACATCCGCCCCGTCCAGCAGGGCGCCCGGATCGCCGGCTCGGCTGTCACCGTGCTGGTCCACCCCGGTGACAACATCATGATCCACGCCGCCATCGCGCTCCTCGAGCCGGGCGACGTGCTGGTCGTGGCCAGCACCGCACCCTCCACCAACGCCCTGTACGGGGAACTCATGGCCACCTCGACGGTCGCTCGCGGCGGCGTGGGGCTGATCACCGACGGGGCGGTGCGCGACGTCGACGCCATTCGCGACATGGGCTTCCCGGTGTGGTCTCAGCACATCGGGTGCCAGGGCCCCATGAAGACCACGCCCGGCTGGGTGAACGTGCCGGTCACCCTCGGCGAGCAGGCCGTCAACCCCGGCGACGTGATCTGCGCCGACGACACCGGCGTGGTGGTGGTGCCGCGGCTGCAGGCCGCCGAGGCGCTGGAGGGCGCCCGCAAGCGGATGGCCGCCGAGGAGGTCGTCCGCGAGCGCTTCGCCGCCGGCGAGCTCTCCCTCGACATCGCCGGCCTCGGCGCCAAATTGGCCGAACTCGGCGTCGCCTACGTCGACCGGCTGGACGACCCCCAGTCCGGCTAGCCGCCACACCAGCAGATTCGCGTGAGCCTCGCCGGGCTGAACGTCGGATTCTTCGGCCTCGGCGAGGCGGGCTCGCTCATCTCCGCCGACCTGGCCTCTGCCGGGGCCACCGTGGTCGGCTACGACCCCGCCCCGGTGGGCACCCCGGAGAACGTGCGGCGCGCCACCGATCCACGGGATGCCGTCGAGGGAGCCGACCTGGTCATGGCCGCCACCGCGGCCGCCGATGCCATGCACGCACTCACCCAGGCGCTCGAGGAGATCCCCGCCGGCGCCGTCTACGCCGACCTGGCGACGGCCTCGGCGCAGCGCAAGCGGGATCTGGCCGAGGTGGCGGCGGGCAGACGGCTGCGGTTCGTCGACGTGGCCCTGATGGCCATGGTGCCCGGCAACGGCCTGTTCGGAGCGTCCCTGGCCTCCGGGCCCGGCGCGGCGCGCTATGTGGAGATGCTCGCCCCCATCGGCGTGCCGGTGGAGTGGGTCGGCGAGGAGCCCGGCACCGCGGCGACGCGCAAACTGCTGCGCAGCGTCGTGCTGAAGGGCCTGCCCGCCCTGCTCATCGAGTCGCTGAGGGCTGCGGACGCCGCCGGTCTCGCCGCCGAGACCTGGCAGAACGTCCTCGGCCAGCTCGAGACGCTCGACGCCGGGTTCCTCCGCAGGCTGCTGGAGGGCACCGACGCCCACAGCGAGCGTCGCCTCGCCGAGATGGAGGCCGCCGTCGAGCTGCTCGAGTCGCTCGGCATCGCCCCGACCATGACCGGCGCCACCGTCGAGAGCCTCCGGCGCATGCCGGCCGAGGGCCTCCCCGAGATCCCGCCGCCGTGATCCCCCGTGCCGTCTAGCGTGAGGCGCGTGCGAACGGGCGGAACGTCCGCGACCCCCTCGGCGCCGCAGATCCCGGCGCGGCGGTCGCGGCGGTCGCGCCGGAAAGGTTGAGGGACGGCATGGTTGCCATCAACTGCGACATGGGAGAGGGCTACGGCGTCTACCGCTGCGGCGACGACGAGGCCATCATGCCCTATGTGGACATGGCCAACGTGGCCTGCGGTTTCCACGCCTCGGACCCCAGCGTCATGCGGCGGACCGTGCGGCTGGCGAAACGCCACGGCGTGCAGGTGGGGGCGCACCCCTCGTACCCGGACCGGCAGGGCTTCGGCCGCCGGGCGATGGCCATGGATCCCGAGGAGATCACCGCGTCGATCATCTACCAGGCCGGGGCGCTCAGCGGGTTCCTGACCGCCGAGGGCATGCGGCTGGGCTACATCAAGGCCCACGGTGCCCTCTACGGTCAGGCCGCGGGCGACCGTGACGTGGCCGCGGGGCTCGCCGCCGGCGCCCCCGCGCGGGGCCCCCCCCAGTTGGGGATGGGCCAAACCC
>JAPPKQ010000037.1:3201-12510 GCA_028819945.1 bacterium
GGCCCCCGCCCCGCGCGCCCCCGGGGGGGGGCCCACCCCCCCCCCCCGGCCCCCCCGCCCGGGGGGGCCGGGGGCCCCCCGCGGGGGGCCCCCGCCCCCCCCCCCCCCCGCCGACGCGCTGGACACCGCCCTGTTGGGCATGGCCAACACGACCCACGAGGAGGTCTGGGGCGACCGGCCCCAGGGGTTCTTCGCCGAGTACTACTCCGATCTGGAGTACGGGCCCGACGGCAGCCTCATCATCACCCGGGAGCATGCCGCCGTCGACCCCGCCGAGGCCGCCGCCGGAGCCGTGCGTGCGGTCACCGAGAACGTGGCCGTCGCCGTCGACGGCAGTGAGATCCCGATGCGGGCCGACATCGTCTGTGTCCACTCCGACACCCCGGGCGCGGTCGAGGTGGCCGCTGCGGTGCGTTCCGCTCTCGCCCCGTACCTCTCGTGAGCGGCGCCGGCGGGCCCGGCGCCGAACGAGCGCCGACCGTGGCCATACGATCCCCGCTGCCCGGCGTCTTCTACCGCCGGCCGTCGCCGGACTTCGATCCCTTCGTCGAGGTCGGCAGCCCCGTCGAGCCCGACACCACCGGCGCCCTCTTCGAGTTGATGAAGCAGTTCTTCGAGGTGCCGGCGGGCACGACCGGGACGATCGCAGCCGTGGCGGTGGCCGATGCCGAGATGGTCGACGCCGGCCAGGTGCTGTTCACGGTCCGCGGTTCCTGAACGGCTGCAGGCGCATGGTCAGGCGCAGCTTCGGCGGGGACGACCACATCTTCGTCGAGTTCGACGAGGAGATGAACCTGGCCGCCAACTTCAGGGCCATGGCGGTCACCGCAACCCTGGCCGAGCGGCGGATCGCCGGCGTCATCGACATCTGCCCGGCCAACGTCTCCTACCAGGTCCGCTTCGATACCGACCGCCTGGCGCCGAGGGACCTCGTGGCCGAGCTGGAGTCCATCGAGGCCGCCGTCGGCGACGGCACGGGCTTCGATCTGCGGACCCGCATCGTGGAGGTGCCGATTCTCTACGGCGACCCGTGGACGCGGGAGACCGCCTCGCGGTTCCGGGACAGCCGCCAGGATCCCGACGCCACCGATCTGGAGTTCGCCGCACGTGTCAACGGCTTCGACTCCACAGAGGGTTTCGTGGCAGCCCACGCCGGTTCGCCCTGGATCGCCTCGATGGTGGGATTCGTGGCCGGGCTGCCGTTCCTGTTCCAGATGGTCCCGCGGGAGCGCCAACTGGAGGTCCCCAAGTACCTCTCGCCGCGGACCGACACCCCCCGCCAGACGATCGGCCACGGCGGCTGCTTCGGGAGCATCTACTCGGTGCGGGGCGCGGGCGGGTACCAGATGCTGGGCATCACGCCGGCACCGATCTACGACCCGACGCAAACCCATCCCGACTTCGCGGACTCCCTGGTGTTCTTCGAGCCGGGGTTCATCGTCAAGTACGCGCCCATCGACCGGGAGACCTACGACGAGTTGACGGCGCAGGTGGAGGCCCGCCGGTTCTGCCTCCGCCAGGCGCCGGTGGAGTTCTCGCTGGGGCGGTTCCTGGCCGATCCCGACGGCTACAACCGTGGGCTCGTGGAGGCTCTCGATGGGCGTTAGCGTGCTGCAGCCCGGCCTCGCCACCACCGTCCAGGACGTGGGCCGGCCCGGTTACTACAACGTGGGCATCCCGCCGTCGGGGTCGCTGGACCAGTACTCGTCGCTGGCGGCGAACCTGCTGGTCGGCAACGCCGAGGACGCGGCCGTTCTGGAGTGCACCTACATGGGGCCTGAACTGCGCTTCGGCAGTCCGGCGACCGTGGCGGTCACAGGCGCCGACCTGCCGCCCCTCCTCGGCGGCGAGCCGCGCCCGGCCTGGGAGAGCTTCGCCGTGGGAGCGGGCGAGGTCCTGTCGTTCGACTACCTCAGATCGGGAGCCCGCGCCTATGTCGCGGTCAGCGGCGGTTTCGACGTCCCCGCGGTGCTCGGCAGCCGCTCCACCTACGCCCTCGGATCCCTCGGCGGGCTGGAGGGGCGCGCCCTCGTCGCCGGCGACGAGTTGCCGATCGGCGACGCCGGCGGTGCCGCGCCCGGACGGTCGGTCCCCGAGGCGCTGCGCAGCACACATCCCCGCCATCGTGAGATCAGGGTGATGATGGGCCTCTACGACCACCGCCTCACCGACGGGGGCCGCCGGACGTTCGCCGAGGCCACCTGGCGGCTCACCACGCTCGCCGACCGGACCGGGATGCGCTACCGCGGGGCAACCCTGGAGTTCCGCGAGCGGGTTGCGCCCTTCGGCGCCGGCAGCGATCCTTCCAACATCGTTGATGCCCCGTACCCCATCGGATCCATCCAGGTCCCCGGCGGTGTCGAGCCGATCGTGCTGCACCGCGACGCCGTGTCCGGCGGCGGCTACGTGATGGTGGCCACCGTCATCAGCGCCGACATGGACGACGTCGCCCAGTCGGCGCCGAACAACACCACCCGCTTCGTCGAGGTCGATCTTCGCCCTGGCCGCCGGGCTCGCCGCCGGCGGGCGGCCCGGCTCGAGGCGCTCCGCGAGGCGCTGGCATGACGGCTGCGGCGACAACCCGTCCCACGGGCGAAGCCCGCTCGCGGCTGCGCGCCGCCGAGGTGGCGCTCATCGACGAGCGTCGGCTGCTGGAGGCCGACGAGCTGCGGGCGCTGGCCGCCCTGGACGACGAGCAGGTTCCGGCCCTCACCGCCTTGGCGCATGCGGTGCGCCTGGAATGGTGCGGCCCGACTGTGGAGATCGAGGGCATCCTGTCGGTCAAGACCGGCGGCTGCCCCGAGGATTGCCACTTCTGCTCGCAGTCGGCCCGATTCTCCGAGACGCTGCCGGCCGCACCGTTCCTGGATGTCGACGAGGTGCTGGCGGCGGCCCGGGAGACGGCCGACACGGGGGCCAGCGAGTTCTGCATGGTGTTGGCGATCCGGGGCCCCGACGAGCGGACGCTGCAGCGGCTCATCTCCCTGGTGCCGCTCATCGAGGCCGAGACCGGGCTGAACGTGGCCGTGAGCGCCGGGATCCTGACCGACGACCAGGCCGGGCGGCTGGCCGACGGCGGGGTGCACCGCTACAACCACAACCTGGAGACGGCGAGGAGTTTCTTCCCGCAGATCGCCACGACCCACACCTGGGACGAGCGCTACGAGACGTGCCTGCTGGTGCGTCGCCACGGCATGGAGCTCTGCTGCGGGGCGTTGCTGGGCATGGGGGAGACCGTCGAGCACCGGGTGGAACTGCTGGGCCAACTCCAGTCGCTCGACCCGACCGAGGTGCCGCTCAACTTCCTGAATCCCCGGCCCGGCACACCGCTGCAGATCCGCCGGCCGCTGCGGCCGCTCGAGGCGCTGCGCTGGATCGCCCTGTTCCGCCTGGCGCTGCCGGGGGTGATCCTGCGCTACGCCGGCGGTCGGGAGATCACCCTGCGGGAGTTCCAGGCCATGGGCATGACCGCCGGTATCAACGCCCTGATCGTGGGGAACTACCTCACGACCCTGGGACGCAGCCCCGACGAGGACCTGCGGATGCTGGACGATCTGCAGATGCCCATCGGCGCCCTCTCCGGCGTGATCTGAGCGCCATGAGCGGAGCGTTCTGCCCGTGGTGCGGCACCCGGGACTGCGGCGACTGCCGGCGCCCCGCGTACGAGGCGCCGCGCCATTGCGACGGGTGCGGCCGGCGTCTCCGGGTGACCGTCCACCCGACCGGCTGGGAGACCCGCTGCCGGCGCTGCGGGACGGTCAGCACCTCAGCCGAGGCCCGGGAGGCGGTTCGACTGCCCGAGGGGGGCTGATGGCCGGCGGCGGGCCGGATGCCAGGCGGGCGCGCCGCAGCGGCCGGGGGTGGGATCACCGCGACCTCGTCGAGCGGGATCGCAAGCGCCTTTGGCATCCCTACGCCCCGATGCCCGCGGCGGTCCCTCCGGTGCCCGTGGTGGCCGCCGCCGGGACCACCCTCACCCTGGCGGACGGGCGCCAGGTGATCGACGGCATGTCGTCGTGGTGGGCGGCCATCCACGGACACCGCCATCCCGTCCTCGACGAGGCCGTCCGCACGCAGCTCGAGTCCATGGCGCACGTGATGTTCGGCGGAATCACGCACCCGGCCGCGGTGGAACTGGCCGAACTGCTCGTGGAGATCGCCCCGGGTGGGCTCGAGCACGTCTTCCTCGCCGACTCCGGCTCGGTGTCGGTGGAGGTCGCCGTCAAGATGGCGCTGCAGTACGCCCGCGGCACCGGGCATCCCGAGCGCACCCGACTGCTGACCGTCGCCTCGGGCTACCACGGCGACACCCTCGCGGCCATGTCGGTATGCGACCCGGTGACCGGCATGCACAGCATGTTCAACGACGTACTGCCCGCCCAGCTCTTCGCCCCGGCGCCGCAGCCCCGCTACGGCGAGACCTTCCGGGCACAGCACATCGCCGACTTCGCCGAACTGCTGACCGCCCACCGCCACGAGATCGCCGCGGTCATCCTCGAGCCGGTCACCCAGGGCGCCGGCGGGATGCGGTTCTACTCGCCGGACTACCTGGGGGAGGTGCGCAGGCTCTGCGACGAGCATCACGTCCTGCTGATCGCCGATGAGATCGCCACCGGCTTCGGGCGGACCGGCAAGCTGTTCGGCTGCGACCACGCCGGCATCAGCCCCGACATCATGTGTGTGGGCAAGGCGCTCACCGGGGGCTACCTGTCCATGGCGGCGACGCTCTGCACCGCGGAGGTGGCCGCCGGGGTCAGCGCCGCCGAGTCCGGTGCGCTGATGCACGGCCCCACCTTCATGGCCAACCCGCTGGCGGCGGCCACCGCGACGGCGTCGATCCGCCTGCTGCTGTCGCGGCCCTGGGAGGCCGAGATCGCCGCCATCGAGGAGTTCCTGCGGGCGGGACTGGCGCCGGCCGCCGCCCTGGCCGGGGTCGCCGAGGTCCGGGTGCTGGGGGCCATCGGGGTGATCGAGACCACGGATCCGGTGCCCGTGGCCGCCACCCAGGAACTGCTGGTGGACCGGGGGGTCTGGCTGCGCCCCTTCGGGCGGCTCCTCTACACGATGCCCCCCTACATCAGCGGTGAAGAGGAGCTGCGGCGCATCACCGGCGCCATGGTGGCCGCTGCCGAGGCGCTGCCGTGACCGGGCCGGGGAGCCCCGGCAGCGGCGGCTTCGACACCTGGGCAACCGAGCAACTCGCCGCGCTGCGCGCCGCCGACCGCTGGCGGCAGGTTCGCACCTTCGACGCCCGCGGGCCGGTGGGACGGCTCGGGGACCGGGACGTGGTCTCCTTCGCCTCCAACGACTACCTCGGGCTGTCGTTCCACCCTGCCGTGATCGCCGCGGCCCACGCGGCACTCGACCGCTGGGGCGCCGGCGCCACCGCCAGCCGTCTCATCGTGGGCTCGCGCCCCGTGCACGCTGAGCTCGAAGCCGAGCTCTGCGACTGGAAGCGGACCGAGCGGGCTCTGGTGTTCCCGACGGGCTACGCCGCCAACCTGGGTGTGCTCTCCAGCCTCGGCGGCCCCGACTGCCTGATCGTGAGCGACGAGCTGAACCACGCCTCGATCATCGACGGCTGTCGCCTCAGCCGCTCGCCGATCGCGGTCGCCCGGCACGGCGACATCGACCACGTCGACCGGCTACTGAGCGAGACCCCGCTGCCGAGGAGGATCGTCGTCGTGGACGCGGTGTTCTCGATGGACGGCGACGAGGCCGACGTGGCCGCGCTGGGGGAGTGCTGCGCCCGCCGCGGGGCGCTGCTGGTGATCGACGAGGCGCACGCCGTCCTCGGCCCGTCGCCGGCCCCGCTCGCCGGATTCGACGGTCTGCGGGCACTGCGGGTCGTCACCCTGTCCAAGGCGCTGGGCACCGTCGGCGGGGCGGTGTGCGGCCCGGGCCCGTTCATCGACCTGCTCGTCAACCGGGCCCGGCCGTTCATCTTCACGACCGGACCGGCGCCGGCGGACTCCGCCGCCGCGCTCGAGGCCATCCGCATCACCCGCGGCCCCGAGGGAGAGGGGCTCGTGGCACGCCTGCGGGGCCATGTCGACCGCCTGCGGCCCGGCCACCGATCCCCGATCGTGCCGATCATCGCGGGTGCCGAGGCGGAGGCGCTGGGGGCCGCCGAGGCGCTGCTGGATCAAGGCCTGCTCGTTCCCGCCATCCGCCCGCCGACCGTGCCGCCGGGCACCTCGCGGCTCCGCGTGGCGCTGTCGGCCGCCCACACCGGCGACATGGTGGACCGGCTGGTGGCGGGCCTGGAAGCGCTCGGACTCCGGCCGTGACCCGACCCTCCACGCTCATCGCAGTTGCCGGGGTCACCACCGAGATCGGCAAGACGTGGGTCACCGCCCGGGCCCTCGAGAGCCTCCGGGGACGCGGCTTCTCGGTCAGTGCCCGCAAGCCCGTGCAGTCCTACGGCCCCGAGGACCTCGGCGCCACCGATGCGGAGGTGCTGGCGGCTGCGAGCGGTGAGGCGCCACCCGCGGTCTGCCCGGCGCACCGCTGGTATCCGGTGCCGCTGGCCCCGCCGCTGGCGGCGTCGGCCGCCGGCCAAGTGCCCCCGCGGCTGGCGGAGTTGCTCGCCGAGATCCGCTGGCCGTTGCCGGCGGCGGACTTCGGCTTCGTCGAGACGGTGGGCGGCGTCCGGTCTCCGCTCGCCGACGACGCACACTGCGGTGACCTGGTACGATCGCTCGACGTCGACGGGGTCCTGCTCGTGGCGGGCGCCGACCTCGGCGCCATCAACGCGGTGCGGCTGGCGGCCGATGCGCTGGCGGGCCCGCCCCTGGTGGTGTTCCTCAACCGCTACCTGCCCGGCGACGGCGTGCACCGCCGCAACCTCGCCTGGCTCACCGAGCGCGACGGCCTCGCCGTCGAGACCACCATCGAGGACCTGGCGGATCGCCTAGCCGGCTGGCGCTGAGCGGCCCCCGGCGCTCAGTGGCCGATGAAGCCCTCCTCGGCGCGCCGCAGGAAGCGGATCTGGTGGCTCTCGGCGAGGAGTCGCCCGTCAGGTGACCAGGCGAACGCCGTCTCGTCCACGTGACCCCCGCTCGAGGAGGCGGTGTGCAGTTCCACCAGCACGGGCTCACCGGCGCTGTGGGGGACCGGCAACGGGGCGCGCACGTGTGCGGTGAGGGTGATGGTCCCCGCCAGGTGCGGGTCGCTCACCCGGCCGATGGCGACCGGCGGCACCACGTCGCAGACCATCAGCAGCAGCGGCAGGTCGATCCGGGTTTCGAATCTGGGGCGGATCCACACCAGCACGCTGGAGCCGTCCCGGTGGATCTCCCGCTCCTCGAACAGCTCGAACACCGGGAGCGCGAAGATGCGGGGCATGCCCTCGGCGGGAGTCTCCGCGAACGCCGGAACGTCGGGCGCCGTCCGGTTCGTGAACTCCTGGCCGTCCTGATCGGTGGCGGCGGTGGCGAGGAAGTGGGCGCAGAGTTTGCCGCCGGCGGACATGCGCCCCGACAGGAATGAGACCGAGCGGCCGGCCTGTTCGATCGTCACCTCGATCCGGATGCGGCCGCCGGGCGCCGGGCGCACGAACTGCATCGTGATTCCCCGCAGCGGCCGGGCGGGGTCGGCCACCGTCGCCTCGCAGGCGACCGCCGCCAGGCTCACGAGGTAGCCGCCGAAAAGGCCGTTGAATCCCCACCACCGCTTGTCGGCGTCGTGGCCCCAGGCACCGTTGCCGAGGTCGTCGAGAAGGAGGTCGCCGGGGTTCCGCACGGCAGCGAAGGGTAGGTGCTCGGGCTTGGTTTGCTCCGCGGGCGCCGTGCCGCCCCGCAACGACTCCGCATGCCGGGCCCGATTCGGGGATCGAAATATAGTGATATTGTATGAATTAATCCTCAGTCGCTAGCCTTTTCCCGGTGCTCATCCCGCTTCGTTGCGTGGCGTGCGGCGCTGACGGCGTGCTGCTGTGCCGGCGCTGCGAGGAGCGGCTGACTCCCGCGCCACCTCTCCCGCCGCCTCCGGGCGTCGACAGTGCCTGCGCCGTGTTCATCTACGACGACGTCGGCAGCAGCGTGATCGGCGCGCTCAAGTACGGCAACTCGCACCGGCTCGTGCAGCGTCTGGGCCCCCGGCTGGCCGCCGCCGCGCCGCAGGGTCTCGACGTGGTCACCTGGGCTCCGGCAGTGGCGGCGAACCGCCGCCGGCGGGGCTACGACCAGGGAGAGTTGCTCGCCCGGGAGGTGGCGAGACGGCTCGGGATGCCCGCGCGACGGCTGCTGGCCCGCCGCGCCGACATCCCGCAGACGGCGCGGGATCGCGCCGGGCGGGCCGCGGGTCCCCGGATCCGCGCCCGCCGAGCGGTCTCGGGGAGCGTCCTCGTCGTCGACGACGTGCTCACCACCGGCGCGACGCTCGCCACTGCGGCCGGGCAGTTGCGGCGCGCCGGGGCGAGCCGTGTCGGCGTGCTGGCACTGGCCTGGACCCCGCCCCCCAACTTCGACGACTGAGCGGGAGCGCGTGGGTAGCGTGTGCGGATCTCCGGGGTAGCAGCCGGAGTAGAGCAGGGGCGCCGGCAAGCCAATGGACTCGGCCACCCAGCCGGCACCCCTGCTTGTCCCCCGAACTCTAGCACGACACCCCACGCGCACCAGGGTGGTGCGCGTCGCCCCGGCGCTCCCAGCAGGAGTGGTGCCAGTGCCGGCGCAGGTCGGGGGCCTCGGTGGGAACCACCACGAGGTGGCCCACCGCCGCCGGGATGGCGTTGTTGCAGCCCCCGCAGACGTAGGCCTTCGTGGCCTGGTACGGCTGGATCCGCCGCACCTCCAGCATCTCAGGCGGCACGCTCATCCCCAGAACCCCCAGACGACCAGCACGACGCAGACCGCCAGTCCGAGGCCCACGAAGAGGTAGTCGGTCCGGCGCCGCTGCCATCTCCTGGTGGGGTCGAATCCCATCCCGCTCCTCGCTTGCCCTGCCCGACATCCAGCCGGGTATGAGGTTACGGAGTCCGACCCGCGGCGGGCACACGATGGTCCGCGGGTGGAAGATGAGAAGATTGGTGATATAACGAAATTACTCGGAGTTCAGTTCCTGCTACTCCCTCTTGCGCGGACGGATTGGCGCGCCGGTGAGGCCGCCGTAGGTGAGTCCCGGCACGAGGAGGGAGGCAGCGATGACGGCCAGGATCTCGTCAGCGGTTCTGCAGGGGGTCGTCGGTCAGGCGGTGCTTGTGGAGGTCCACGCCTCCAGGGGGTTGCCTACATTCACGATCGTGGGCCTGCCCGACGCCTCCTGTAGGGAGGCGCGCGACCGGGTCCGCGCCGCCGTCCTGTCGAGTGG
>JAPPKQ010000037.1:12520-14530 GCA_028819945.1 bacterium
CCCCCGCGGGGGGGTGGTCCACTACTTCCCCGTGCGGGGCCCCCCCGGCGGCCGGGTGGCGGCCCCCCCGCGACCGGGTCCGCGCCGCCGTCCTGTCGAGTGGATTCGACTGGCCCGACGGGCGTGTCACCGTGAACCTGGCGCCGGGCAGCGTGCGCAAGGAGGGGTCTGGGCTGGACCTCGCGACCGCGGTGGCGGTGCTGGTGGCCGAGGGGGAGCTCTCGAGGGAACAGACCGACGAGTACGCCTTCGTCGCCGAACTGGGTCTCGACGGGGCGCTGCGGCGAGTCCCGGGGACTCTGAGCCTGGTCGAGGCGGTCGAGGGGTCCCGTGTGGTGGTGGCCGAGGACGCCTATGCCGAGGCTCGGCTCGGTGGTGAGCGAGAGGTCCGGTGCGCCACCAAGCTCAAGGAGTTGGTGCAATGCCTCCGGGGTGAGGCGCCGTTCGATCTCCCGCCGCCGGCGCCACCGACCGCCAAGGCGGAGGTGACCGAGGATCTGCGGGACGTCCGCGGCCAGCCCTTCGGGCGCCGGGCGCTGGAGATCGCCGCCGCCGGTGGGCACCACCTGCTCATGGTCGGCCCGCCGGGTGCCGGAAAGACCATGCTTGCCCGGCGTCTGCCCGGTCTGTTGCCGCCGCTGGACAAAGAGGCCGCCAGGGTCGTCACCCGCATCTACTCCGCCGGCGACTTCGGGGTGCCCACCAGCGTGCTCATCACCCGGCCGCCGTTCCGCGCACCGCACCACAGCACCACCATGGTGGCTCTGGTCGGTGGCGGCTCCAGGGCGCTGCGGCCGGGGGAGATCAGCGCTGCCCACGGCGGCGTGCTGTTCCTCGACGAGTTGGGGGAGTTCTCGCCAGTGGTTCTGGACGCCCTGCGCCAGCCGCTGGAGGACGGCGTCATCAGGGTCAGCCGGGCCGCCGGGGCGGTGACCTTCCCCGCCGAGTTCGTGCTGGTGGGATCCATGAATCCCTGCCCCTGCGGCAACGCCGGCAGCCCGGGCCACTGCCGCTGCAACGACGGTGCCCGAGTGCGGTACGCCCGGCGTCTCTCGGGGCCCCTCCTGGATCGCTTCGACATGCGGCTGTTCGTGCAGCGTCCCTCGGCGGACGAGTTGTTCCGGGGCAAACCCGGGGAACCCTCGGCGGCGGTGCGCAAGCGGGTGCTGGCGGCCCGCCGGCGGGCGGAGCGTCGCGGCGTGCGGTACAACAGCATGCTCGGCTCACGGCTCCTGGAGCGGGAGGCGCCACTCAGCCCCGAGGCCGCCGCGCTGGCCGAGCGGGCGGTGGCGTCAGGCCAGTTGAGCGCCCGGGGTCTGCAGCGGGTTCGCTGTGTGGGGCTGACGATCTGCGACCTGGAAGGTCGGGAACCGCCGCTGCGGGGCGCCGACCTGGCGCTGGCGCTGCAACTGCGGACCAACCCCGTGTCGCTGGATCACTCCTACGCGGGCAGCCATGTCGCCTGAGGACGGCGCGGCCGTCTCCTCGCCCGGCACGGCCGGCGGCGAGACGCTCGGGGACGAGGCCTACCTGGCCGCGCTGTCGAGTCTGGCCGGGATGGGGCCGGCGCGGCTCGAGCGGCTGCTGGCGCGCTGGGAGCCTGCGGAGGCCTGGGGGGTGCTCGCCGGCGGGAGGCTCAGCGAGGTGGCCCAGGTTGCGCGGGTCGGCGAGAAGGTCGGCCAACGCTGGGTCAGCGACGCCTGCAGGGCCGACCCCGCGGAGATCCACCTGCGGCACAGCCGGTCAGGGGTCACGGTGAGGCGCCGCGGCACCCCCGCCTATCCCGAGCGCCTCATCGGCGACCCCGAACCACCGGCGGTGCTGTTCAGTCAGGGGGAGTCGGCGCTCCTGGAACGCCCGACGGTCAGCATCGTCGGAACCCGCCGGTGCACCCGCTACGGCGCGGATGTGGCGTTCGACCTCGGCAAGGCCGCTGCGGCACACGGTGTTGCGGTGATCTCGGGGCTGGCCGTGGGAATCGATGCGGCTGCGCACGCGGGCGCCTTGGCC
>JAPPKQ010000393.1 GCA_028819945.1 bacterium
GCGCCGGCAGCGGCGCGGCCTGAGCCCGTGATCACCTTCACCTACCCCGGTCAGGGCTCGCAGGCGCCGGGCATGGGGGCCGCCTGGGTGGACGAGCCGTCGTGGGAACTCGTCGAGGAGGCCAGCGAGGCAACCGGCCGCGACGTCGCGCTGCTCCTGCTGGAGGCGGACGCCGAGGAGCTGCGCCAGACCCGCAACTCCCAGCTCGCCACGTTCGTGATGAGCATGCTCGCGCTCGACTCCGTCGCCAGGGTGGGTCTGCTGCCCAACGCCCACGCCGGGCACAGTCTCGGGGAGTACAGCGCCCTGGTGGCCTCGGGCGTTCTGGACTTCGCCGAAGCGGCCCACCTGGTCGCAGAGCGCGGCGAGGCCATGCAGATCGCCTCCGAGGAGCAGGAGGGCACCATGGCCGCCGTCCTGGGACTCGCCGACGGCGACGTGGAAGCGGCCTGCGACGAAGCCGGACCGAACGTCTGGGTCGCCAACTTCAACTCCCCCGGCCAAGTGGTGATCGCCGGCTCGCCGGCCGGCCTGGCCGCCGCCGCCGCCGAGGCCCGCGAGCGCGGCGCCAAGCGGGTGATGCAGTTGCAGGTGGGCGGCGCGTTCCACACGCCCTTCATGGCCTCGGCCTACGAGCGTCTCACGAAGGCTCTCGCCAAGGCGGAGTTCCACGATCCCGATGCCCCCGTCTACGCCAACGTCGACGCCACCCCCTACGACAACGCCAGACCGTGGCCGGTGCTGCTGGCCCGCCAGCTCACCAGCCCGGTCCGCTGGCACCAGACGATCCGGCGGCTGGCCGACGCGGGTTGCGACACCTTCCTGGAACTCGGCCCCGGCAACGCCCTCAGCGGTATGGCCAAACGCATCGAACGCGGCGCGACCACGCTGAGCGTGCGCACGCCCACCGACATCGACCCGCTGCTGGAGTCGATCGGCGCCGGGGAGGCGGCGCTCGCCGACGGCGAGGCCCTCTATGCGCACGAGCGGCTCGTCGTCGCCACCGCCGCAGGAGTGTTCAGGCCGGCCGAACCCGACTGCAGGGGTGATCACATCGCCGCGGGTGCGGTGCTCGGCGAGGTGAGCGGTGAGCCGGTGCGCTCGCCGTTCAGCGGCGTTGTGATGGACTATCTGGCCGTGGATGGCGAGCGGGTCGTCACCAGCCAGCCGATCGCCTGGCTGCGGATCGAGTGATGGGGGCCCCACGGACCCACGGCGGGATGCGACCCACCCCCGGGCGGGGGCGCCGATGAACCGGGGAAGCCGCGTGACCGGCTACGGCACGGCCCTGCCCGAGCGCGTCATCACCAATCACGACCTGGCCCAGATTCTCGACACCAGCGACGCCTGGATCACCGAGCGCACCGGCATCAAGGAGCGCCGCATCGGCGGCACGACCCGCGCCCTGGGCATCGAGGCGGCACAGCTGGCCATGGACATGGCCGGTGTGACCGGCGCCGACCTCGACGGCGTGATCCTCGCCACGACGACTCCCGATCGCGTGATCCCGGCGACCGCCAGTTCCCTGCAACTGGCTATCGGGGCCCGCTGCGGCGCGTTCGACCTGAACGCGGCCTGCTCGGGGTTCGTGTACGGGCTGAACGTGGCGCACGGGCTCATCCTGGCGGGCGCCGAGAGAGTCCTGCTGGTGGGCTCGGAGACTCTCAGCAGGTTCGTGGACTGGGAGGACCGTGGCACCGCCGTGCTGTTCGGCGACGGTGCCGGCGCCGTCGTGCTCTCAGCCGTCTCGGGCGACGACAACGCCCTGCTGGGTTGGGCGCTGGACTGCAACGGCACCCTGGAGAAGTCGCTCTACTGCGACTTCGGCGGCTTCATCCACATGGACGGCCGGGAGGTGTTCCGCCAGGCGGTGCGGATCATGGTCTCCACCTGCGAGAACGCCCTTGAGGCCGCCGGCCTCGGCACCGACGAAGTGGACCTGGTGATCCCCCATCAGGCCAACATCCGCATCATCCAGAGCGCCTGCCAGAAGCTGGGCCTGTCCGAGGACAGAACCGTGGAGGTGCTCAGCTGGACCGGCAACACCTCCTCCGCATCGATCCCGCTGGCGCTCGCCGATGCCGCCGACAGTGGTCGGCTCGGCGAGGGAGACATCGCCCTGCTGGTGGGATTCGGCGCCGGCATGACCTCGGCGAGCGCGCTGTTGCGCTGGGACCTGTGAACGCCGCCGGCGACAGCCGGGTGGCGCTGGTGACCGGCGGGGCGCGGGGAATCGGCCTGGCGTGCGCCCTGGCGCTGCGCGACGCCGGCCACCGCGTCGCCGTGACCTACCGATCCAGCCCGCCCGAGGTCGCCTCCGAAGCCGGCCTGCTGGCCGTGCGCTGCGACGTGACCGACACCGCCGACGTCGAGGCCGCCTTCGCGACGGTCGAGGCGGCCCTCGGGCCGGTGGAGATCCTGGTCTCCAACGCCGGGATCACCCGGGACGGCCTCCTGCTGCGCATGGGCGAGGAGGACTTCGCCGCCGTCCTGGACACCAACCTCACCGGCGGTTACCGGGTGGTGCGGCGCGGCGTGCGCTCGATGATGCGTTCCCGCTGGGGCCGCGTGATCCTGGTCTCCTCGGTGGTGGGCCTCGGAGGCCAGGCGGGCCAGGCCAACTACGCGGCCTCCAAAGCCGGTCTCGTGGGGCTCGCCCGCTCGGTTGCCAAGGAGTTCGCCGGGCGCAACGTGACGGTCAATGTCGTGGCTCCCGGCCCCATCGAGACCGATATGATCGACGCGCTGAGCGACAAGCGGCAGGCGGAGATCCGCTCGGCGGTCCCGCTCGGACGCTTCGGCTCGACGGCCGAGGTGGCGGCGACCGTATGCTTTCTGGTCTCACCCGAGGCCGGATACATCACCGGGGCCGTCATCCCCGTGGACGGCGGCCTGAGCATGAGTTGACCCCGAGACGACGGAGTGAATGCAGTGAGCAACGACCATTTCGAACGATTCCAGCGCTGTGCGGTCGAGGTGCTGTCCGTCGACGCGGAACAGGTGACCCTGGAGGCCAGATTCGCCGACGACCTCGACGCCGACAGCCTCGACCTCGTGGAGCTGGTGATGGCGCTCGAGGAGGAGTTCGACGTGACCGTGGAGGAAGAGGAGCTCGAGGACATCGAGACCGTGGGCGCCGCCTTCACGATGATCGAAGCCAAATTGGGATGAGCCGCCGCCGGGTGGTCGTCACCGGCCTCGGCGTCATGGCGGCCTGCGGGATCGGGCAGGAGGATTTCTTCTCGGGTCTGTTGAGCGAACCTCCGAAAGGCCTGCGCACGGTGGCGGGTTTCGACCCGGCGCCGCACTTCGCCAACGCCAAGGAGATGCGCCGTCACGACCGGTTCACCCAGTTCGCCCTGGCCTGCGCGGCGGAGGCGCTGGAGCAGGCCGGCGACCTGGAGCCGGACCCCGACCGGGTGGGCGTGTGGATCGGGACCGGCGTGGGCGGACTCATGAGCATCGAGACGTGCATGCTGGCGCACTTCGTGAAGGGCCCCAAACGAGTGTCACCCTTCCTCATCCCCATGATGATGGCCAACGCCGCGGCCGCCGCCGTCTCCATGCGCTACGGCTACCAGGGGCCCTGCGAGTCGACCTCCACGGCCTGCGCCTCCGCCACGCAGTCCATCGGCAACGCCGCCGAGCTGATCCGCCACGGCCGCTGCGACGTGATGCTGGCCGGGGGCTCGGAGTGTTCGAGCTCCCCGACCGGCCTGCAGGGCTTCGCCAACATGACGGCGCTGTCCCGGGTGGGCATCTCCCGCCCGTTCGATCTCGAGCGCGACGGCTTCATGCACGCCGAGGGGTGCGGGGTGCTGGTGCTGGAGGAGTTGGAACACGCCCGGGCGCGCGGCGCCGAGATAATCGCCGAGGTCGCGGGCTACGCCAGCACGGCCGATGCGTACCACATCACCGCACCGTCCCCCGGCGGGGCGGGCGCGGTGGCCTGCATGGAGCGGGCGCTGGACGACGCCGGCCTAGCACCGTCCGACATCGTCCACATCAACGCCCACGGCACTTCGACGCCTCTCAATGACGCCAGCGAGGCCGAGGCCATCCACAAGGTGTTCGGCTCCCCCGGGCCGCTGGTGACCTCCACGAAGGGCGTCACCGGCCACGCGCTCGGAGCGGCCGGTGCCATCGAGGCGGCCGCCGTGGTGATGTCCATCCAGCGCGGCGTACTGCCCCCGACAGCGCGCTACGAGACCCCCGACCCGGACATGGCGCCGATCCGCATCCTTGCGCCGGATCCCTGCGAGTGGGAGCCCGGACCCAGCATCTCCAACTCCTTCGGCTTCGGCGGCCACAACGGCTGCCTGGTCATCAGCCCACCGCCCGCGGCCTAGCCCCGGCAGGACCGGGTCCCAGCATCTCCCCGAACCCTCGGGCTTCGGCGGCCACAACGGCTGCCTGGTCATCAGCCCACCGCCCGCGGCCTAGCCCCGGCAGGACCGGGAATCCGGTCAGACGGGCACGGCCACGAACATCAACTCGCAGCTGCAGGCGAGCTTTCCGTCCACCGACGCCTCCCCTGCCGCACGCCCGGCGCGTGCCGACAGCCGCAACACCTCCACCTGGAGGTCCAGCCGCTCACCGGGCAGCACCTGGCGGCGGAAGCGGGCCCCGTCGATTCCCCCGAACAGCGGGAGCCTGCCGGCCATGCGCTCGTCGTTGAGGACCGCGTAGGCACCGAGCTGGGCGAGGGCCTCGGTCATGAGGACGCCCGGCAGCGTGGGCCGGTCGGGGAAGTGACCGTCGAAGAATGGTTCGTCGCCGGTGGTGCGCCAGTAGCCCTCGGCCCGCTCCCCGGGGACCAGGGCGGTGACCTCGTCCAGGAACAGGAAAGGCGGCCTGTGCGGCAGGACCGCTGCGGGCGCCGGCAGCGGCCCGCCGTTCACTCGGCCTCCTCGAGCGCCGCCAGGATCTCCAGCGGCGTGTCCTTCGGGCTGATCCCGTACCAGGCCTGCTCGATGCGACCCTCGGCGTCGATCAGGAAGGCCGACCGCGTGGTCCCGATGAAGGTGTTGCCGTACATCTTCTTCTCGCTGCGCGCCCCGTAGGAGGAGGTGGTGGAGTTGTCGGGATCCGAGAGCAGCCCGAACCCCAGGTCGTGCTTCTCGTCGAAGCGCTTCTGGCGGTTCGGCGGGTCCGCGCTCATGCCGAGGATGGAGACCTCCTCGGGAAGCTGTCCGGCGATGTCACGCATGCCGCAGGCCTGCTTGGTTCAACCAGGTGTCATGGCCTTCGGGTAGAAGAACAGCGCCACCCTGCGACCGGCGAAGTCCTCGAGGGACACCTCCTCGCCGTCCTGGTTCAGCAGCCGGAAATCCGGTGCCGGGTCGCCTGGTTGGAGTCTCATAACGGCTCCTCGTTCGTGCAACTATTCGAGGCGCAATCCTAGAGGGGCTCGGGTGCTGAACTCGCCCGCGAACCGCCCACCTGCGAACTCTTCGACGCCACCCGGATAGCCTTTCCGCCTGCCAACAGGTACGAAAACAATCGAAAAGGACGTGACCTGATGTTGCGAAGCTCTATCCGGCGCCGGGCGGGGATCCGGTTCCTCATCGCACTGCTCGCCGCGCCGCTCGCCCTCCTGGCTGCCGCCTCCTCCGGGGTCGCCTCCGACGACCCTCCCGAGGCCGAGACCACCACGACCGAGACTGCGACGGCCGGGCAGGCAAGCAGTGCGACCGAGGATCCGGACTCACTCGTTGCCCGGCTCCGCCAGAACGCCGAGGAGTTCGGCTACACGGTCGGCGAACACGGTGGTCGCCTCACGATCGCGACCATCTCCGAACCCCTCACCTTCAATCTGGCCGTCTCGAACGATGCCGGCTCCTCGAACGTGTTGGGATACCTCTTCGAGGGTCTCACCGAGACGTCCTGGTTGAGCGACGAGATCGAACCCTCCCTGGCGGAGTCCTGGGAGCGTTCCACCGACGGCCTCACGTGGACCTTCCACCTCCGCCGAGACGTCACCTGGCACGACGGCGAGCCGTTCACCGCCGACGACGTGGACTTCACCTTCAACCGGATCATCTACAACGATGCGATCCAGGCATCGGCCCGTCCCACCTTCGAGTTCCGCCACTTCACCGACGGCTCCTGGCGGACCGACCGGATGACCGTCACCGCCCTCGACGACCACACCGTGCAGATCGTCCTGCCCGTGCCCTTCGCGCCGTTCCTTCGCTCGCTCGGAACGGCGATCTACCCCGAGCACCTGCTCTCAAAGCACGTGGACGCGGGCAGCTTCGCCTCGGTCTGGGGCATCGACACTGACCCGACCGAGATCGTCGGCACGGGACCGTTCACGATCGCGGCCTACGAACCGGGCGAGCGGCTGGTGCTGAGCCGCAACCCGGACTACTGGATGACCGACGCCGCCGGCAACCGGCTGCCGTACCTGGACGAGATCGTCCACGTCATCGTGGAGGAACTCGACGCCGAACTCGCCGCCTTCCTGAGCGGCGGCTCCGATCTGCACGGCGTGCTCGGCGCGGAGTACACCGAACTCGAGCCGCTCCAGGAGCAACAGAACTTCACGATCCACCGCAGAGGGCCTGCATTCGGCACCACCTTCCTGGCCTTCAACATGAATCCCGGCGGCGACGGCGACACCGGAGAGCCCTACCTGGACCCGGTCAAGCTGGAGTGGTTCGGCAACACAGCGTTCCGCCAGGCCGTGGCCCACAGCATCGACAAGGACACCATCATCTCCGAGGTGCAGAACGGTCTGGGCTACCCGCAGTGGTCATCCATCAGCCCCGCGGCCGGCGCCTTCCACAACCCCGATGTGCGGCGCTACGAGTACGACCCGGCGCGGGCCGCCGAGATCCTCGACGAGCTGGACTGGACCGATCGCGACGGCGACGGCGTGCGCGAGGACACCGCGGGCAATCCCATCCGCTTCTCGCTCGTGACCAACACCGGCAACACCGTGCGCCAGCAGACGACCGAGTTGATCCAGCAGAACATGGAGGCCATCGGGTTGGGGGTGGACTACAGGGTGATCGAGTTCGGCGAGCTCGTCGACCAACTCAGCAGCTCCTACGACTGGGAGACGATGGTGATCGGCTTCACCGGCGGGCCGGATCCACACGGCGCCATCAATCTGTGGCACAGCAGCGCCGGCCTGCACCTCTGGCATCCGAACCAGGAATCGCCCGCCACGGACTGGGAGGCCGAGATCGACGCCCTGTTCGTCAGCGCCGGCCAGGAACTCGACCACGCTGCTCGTGTGGCCCAGTACCACCGTGTCCAGGAGATCGTGGCCGAGAACGTGCCGCTCGTCTACACGACGCTGCCCGAGCGCCTCACCGCGGTGCGCAACACCTTCGGCAACACCACGCCGACCCTGTTCGGGATCTGGGACACCCGCTACCTGTACCGCACCGACCTACCCGAGGAAGCGCCCCCCATGGAGATGCCGACCGGCTAGCCGAGCGGGGGGACGATGCTGCTGTCGGGCTCGAAGGTGCCCCAGGCGAACCAGAAGGTGTCCACGAACTCGCGGGGCTGCAGGCGGCTGCCGGCCAGCTCGCCGGCGGTGGCCTCGCCGAAGAGGTTCCAGGTCGAGTCGGTCTCGCTGTCCCGGAACCCGTCGTCGCTGCGGCTGAAGCTCAGCAGGCGCCCGTCCAGGGTCCGTTCGAAGACGCCGCTGGAGCCCACGTCGATGCCGTTGGCCAGTTCGGGGGCGTCGATCGCCGAACTGGCTCCGGGCAGGTTCCAGACGACGAGGGGCACCCCGGCGAGTTCCACTTCCACCACGCCGCTGCCGGTGAGGTGGGCGTGCCGCACGGCGACAGCGTCGCCCCCGCCGCGGATCCCGACCACCCGTTCCTTGGCGGGCAGGCGCTCGTCGATGTCGGTGGACTGGAAGGCGGGGGTCAGCAACCGTTCGCTGGTCTCGTAGCCGACGTAGGGGTTGCGGCCGTAGTTCCGGTGGTAGCCGGTCTCCTGCGTGAGCACCATGCCGTCGGGATGCTCATCACGCCATGCGGCCCAGGAAACGATGGCCATCGGCCAGAAGTCCAGCTGGGTGCCGATCAGCTCTCCGATCACGGCGAGGCCGTCGAAGTGGGTCCACAGCGACTGCGTCTGGCGGTCGTACATGACCAGCGAGGACTGGTAGAGCATCCCGGAGGTGCCGAAGTCCAGCACCCGCCCGGCGGCGTTGCGGTCATAGGCCACCGAGGAGTTGCACAGCGGGCAGTACGAGATGGTGACCGGCACGCCGCCCACCGTGTCGTTCACGAGCTCGTGCCAGGTCATGATCTGCAGCGGGTAGGCGCGGGAGTCGCCGTCGATCTCGAGGGCCAGCACGGCCTCGCTGTCGGCCAGGAAGTCGATCTCGGCGGTCGGCGCGAGCACCGGCTCGTCGAGGGCGGGGATGCCGTCGGGCGGCGGTCCGCCGGAGCGGATCTGGTCGGGCGGGATCAGTGCGGCGAATCCGGGCCAGAAGCGGTCCGCCAGCGCCGAGGGGACCGCCTCCCGTCCGCTGCTGTCCGGAAGCGGCGCCCGACCGGGAAGCACCTCGCCGTCGGCGTTCGGCGGCGGCTCGTCGGTCTCCGGCGCCTCGGGAACGAACCGCGTGGTCGTGGTGGGGTCGGGGGCGGCGTCCTCGCTCCCGCCGCACGCCCCGGCGAGGATTGCAAGAGCCCCAAGGAGGACGAGAACCCGGAGTAGAGAGTCGCTGCGGCGGTTCGTACCGCTCCTCATGGCCCGGCCCCGTCCAGGGCGCGGCGCAGGCCGGCCACGAACGACCCCACGCCCTCGGGTCCCTGCCCCTCCAGCAGGCGCCGCACGATCGCTGAGCCGACGACCACGCCGTCGGCGACCGTGGTCGCCTCGGCGGCCTGGGCGGGCGTCGAGACGCCCACTCCGACCAGCACCGGCAGGTCGGTGATCTCCTTCAGCCTGCCGGCGATCACCACCGCGCTGGCGGCCAGGGTGGCGCGCTCGCCGGTCACGCCGAGCAGGCCGACGGCATACACGAAGCCCCGGGCACGCGCGCACACGGCCGCCAGGCGCTCCGCCGAGGCCGTCGGAGCCGCCAGGAGCACGGTCTCGACCCCGGCGTCGTCGGCGGCGACGGTCCAGGGCCCGCTCTCCTCCAGCGGCAGGTCGGCCAGGATCGCGCCGGACACCCCGGCCTCCGCCAGCGATCGGGCGAAGCGTCTGTGGCCCATGTGGTGGGCGATGTTGTAGTAGGTCATCACCACCAGCGGCACGCCGACGTCCAGCTCGGCGGCGGCGGCCACGATGCCGCCCGGCGTCGCCCCCGCGGCGAGCGCACGGTCGCCGGCGGCCTGGATGGTCGGGCCGTCCATGACCGGGTCGGAGAACGGGATGCCGATCTCCACGGTGTCGGCGCCGGCCGCGGCCGCCGCCTCGACGGCGGCCTCCCAGCCCTCCAGCCCGCCCGTGATGTAGGGCACGAGACACTTGCGACCCCGGTCGCGGGCCGCGCGCAGCGAGGCCTCCAGGCGGCCGGGCCGCGACCCGCTCACCCTTGCAGCCCCATGACCAGGTCGACGTCCTTGTCGCCCCTCCCCGACAGGTTCAACAGGACCGTGCGCCCCGCCAGCGCCTGCCGCTCGCGGCTGATCCAGGCCAGCCCGTGGGCCGGCTCGAGGGCCGGGATGATGCCTTCGGTGCGCGACAGCAGCTCGAACGCTTCCAGCACCTCGCCGTCGGTCACGTTCTCGTAGCGGGCCCGGCCGGTGCGGGCCAGGTGGGCGTGCTCGGGCCCGACGCCGGGATAGTCGAGGCCCGCGGAGATCGACTCCGCCTCCAGCACCTGGCCGAACTCGTCCTGCATGAGGTACGACAGCGAACCGTGCACCACGCCGGGCGTGCCGCGCCCCACCGCCGCTCCCCCGGCGGGCTCCACGCCCACCAGTTCGGCGTCGCCGTCGGCGAAGCCGCTGAAGATCCCGGCCGCATTCGAGCCGCCACCCACGCAGGCGACCACCACGTCGGGATCGCCGCCCACCAGCTCGGCACACTGCCGGCGCGCCTCGCTGCCGATGACGCGGTGGAACTCGCGCACCATCCACGGGTACGGATGCGGACCCATCACCGAACCGAGGCAGTAGTGGGTCCGCTCGACGGTGGCCACCCAGTCGCGCAGCGCCTCGTTGATCGCGTCCTTGAGGGTGCGGCTGCCGGTGGCGACGGCGTGCACCTCGGCGCCGAGCAGGCGCATGCGGAACACGTTCAGCTCCTGGCGGCTCACATCCACCTCGCCCATGTACACCGTGCACTCCATGCCCAGCAGCGCCGCGGCGGTGGCCGTGGCGACCCCGTGCTGGCCGGCGCCCGTCTCGGCCACGAGCCGGGTCTTGCCCATGCGCTCGGCCAGCAACGCCTGCCCCAGCACGTTGTTGATCTTGTGGGAGCCGGTGTGGTTGAGGTCCTCGCGCTTGAGCAGGAGGCGCAGCCCCAGCTCGGCGGAGAGGCGGGGGCATTCGGTCAGCGGGGACGGCCGGCCGGCGTAGTCGCGCAGCAGGTCGTCGAGTCGCCGCCGGAAGGCCTCATCGGCCCAGGCGGCGCGGAACGCCCCGTCGAGCTCCTGGCAGGCCGGCACCAGGGTCTCGGGGACGTAGCAGCCGCCGAAGTCGCCGAAACGCCCTTCCGGGGTCGGCTCGCTCATGCTCACCGCAACACCTCTGTCCCTTCGCCCGCGCCGGCAGTCAGAACTCGGCCTGCCAGTCGTAGAGCGCGCCGCTGGGCGGCTCCGGTGCCGGCAGTTCAGCGGCGGCCTGACGCGCTGCGTTGATGAACTCCCGCACCAGGCGCGGATCCTTCCGGCCCGGCGCCGACTCCACCCCTGTGGACACGTCAACACCCCAGGGGCGTGTCTTGCTGATCGCCGCAGCCACGTTCCCCGGCGTGAGTCCCCCTGCCACGATCACCGGGAGCGACCCTGCCGCGCGTTCCGCCAGAGCCCAGTCGAAGACCCTTCCCGAGCCGGGCTGATCGGCGTCGACGAGGATGATGTCGGCCCCGTAGGAGCGGGCCTGCTCCAGTTCCTCCGAACCGGCGCGGAAGGCCCTTATCACCCTCGGCACCTGCTGGCGCACCCGCTTGGTCTCCTCCGGAGACTCCCGCCCGTGCAACTGCACAGCTCGAAGGCGCGCCTGGTTGGCGATGCGCACCACGTTGCGCGGATCCTCGTTGCGGAAGACGCCCACGGTGAGGATCTCGGGCGGCAGCCGCCGGGCGATGTCCCGGGCCAGCGACGGCGATATCCGCCGCGGCGACGGGGCGAACAGGAAACCCACCGCGTCGGCCCCCATGGCCACGGCCAGGAGCCCGTCCTCCTCGCTGGTGATGCCGCAGATCTTGACGAACACGCCGCGACCCTACCGGCCGGCAGGCACCGGTTCGACGACCACCTGCGGTGACACGGCACGCGCGCCGTCCTGCCGCGCGCCGCGGTCCCCGGCACCGTTCACGGCACCAGCGGCAGTGCCCTGATCTCGCACGACCGGCCGTCGCCGTCGAGGCGCGCCGGCGCGGGCGGCTCGACGCGGCGGTGCACGTAGGCCAGGGCGACTGCGGCCTCGAAGGTGGGTGAGAAGGCGCTGCTGGTGATGCGCCCGATGTTCGCACCGCCGGCGTCGCTGATCGTGACTCCCGTCGGCGGCACGTCCGTGCCCTCGAGGACCACGCCGCGCAACCGCCGCGGCACATTGCCGCCGCGGCTGTCGATCCGGGCGACCAGTTCCTGGCCCACGTAGCAGCCCTTGGTGAAGCTCACCGTCTCGGCCACGATCCCCGCCTCGGCGGGGATCAGCCCGTCGGTCAGCTCCTTGCCCGCTTCGGGGACCCCGGCCTCGATGCGCACCGCCTCGAGCGCGGCCGGGTCGCAGGGCCTCACACCGTCCGGTGACGCCACCTGCCCGGCCACGAGATCCCAGCCGCCGATGCTCCCCCAACGCACCCCGGCCACCACGACGGCGGCCTCGTCGCCGCCGGTCGACTCGCCCGCGGATCCCGCGGCCGCCGGTGGCGGCGCGGCGGCACCCCGCACCGACAGCATCGCGAGACGGCGCACCTCCAAGTCGACCGCCACGCGCAGCTTGAACCGCTCCAGGCGAGATCTGGCCCCCTCCCCCAGCCCGGGAGCCAGGTCGCAGAGGAACCGCCCCTCCTCGGCGCGGGTGACCCGCAACCGGCAGAGCAGCTTCCCGTCGGGATGCAGCAGCAGCGACGAGGTCACCTCGCCGGGCGCCAGGTCGTCCACGTCCTGGCTGAGCTGGCCCTGCAGGAAGCCGGCTGCGTCGGGCCCGGTGAGCACCAGCAGGTCGCGAGCCGCGACGACCCCGCCGGCGCCGTGGCACAGTTCCCGGTAGTCGGCCCGGTAGGACTCCGAGACGGTCACGACTGCCCCGTCGGTGCCTCGGCGCTGCGTGTCATGAGGCGCGCCGCATGGACGGCGGCCAGCAGCGCCCGCGCCTTGGCCCGGCACTCGCGCTCCTCCTCCTCCGGCACGCTGTCGGCCACGATCCCGGCGCCCGCCTGCAGGTGGGCGCGCCCGTCGCGCACGGCAACGGTGCGGATGGTGATGGCCGTGTCCAGGTTGCCGGAGAAGTCGAGGTAGCCCACCACGCCGGCGTAGGGGCCGCGCCGGGTCGGCTCGAGGTCGTCGATGATCTCCATGGCGCGGACCTTGGGAGCGCCCGAGACCGTGCCGGCGGGAAGCGTGGCGCGCAGCACGTCGACGGGGCTGTGGCCGTCGGCCAACTCGCCGGAGACCTGCGAGGTGAGGTGCATCACGTGGCTGTAGTACTCGAGGGTCATCAACTCGTCGGTGCCCAGCGTGCCGGGCTGCACCACCCGGCCCACGTCGTTGCGGGCCAGGTCCAGCAGCATGAGGTGCTCCGCCAGCTCCTTGGGGTGCTCGGCGAGCTCGCCGGCGAGGCGCCGGTCCTCGCGCTCATCGGCACCGCGGGGCCGGGTGCCGGCGATGGGTCGGGAGGTCACCCGCCCGTC
Source organism: bacterium (assembly GCA_028819945.1). Classification (GTDB taxonomy): domain Bacteria; phylum Actinomycetota; class Acidimicrobiia; order Acidimicrobiales; family CATQHL01; genus VXNF01. The sequence continues at coordinate 13,006 of JAPPKQ010000393.1, forward strand.
GCGCAGTTGCACCATCGGCTCCGGCGAGCTGCCCACGAGCGTCACCTCCGGATGGCGCAGGAAGTACATGTAGGGACTGGGGTTGATCTGCCGCAGTGCCCGGTAGAGCTGGAACGGGTCGGCCTCGAGGTCGAAGTCGAAGCGTTCGGAGAGCACCACCTGGAAGATGTCGCCCTCCAGGATGTGCTCCTTGGCGGCGCGCACCGCGTCGCAGTAGGCCTCGGGGGTGATGCCGGCGGACACCTCGGGGAGCGGATCCCCGTCGCCGGGCGGCTCCAGCAGGGGTTCGGGCTGGGGCCGTGCACCGGCGCGGGCCAGCTCCTCGAGCGACTCCAGCGCCTCCTCGTAGGCGTCGTCCAGCACCTGCTCGGTGGGTTCGGGCGGCAGGATCACGTTGTGGATGAGGAGCACGCGCTGGCGCCAGTGGTCGAAGGCCACGAACCGGCCGATCACGTCCAGCACCGCATCCGGCATCCCGACGTCGTCGGCGGGTGGGTTCGGCAGCCGCTCCACCTCCCGCACCACGTCGTAGCCGAGATAGCCGACGACCCCGGAGTGCAGCGGCGGCAGCCCTTCGATGGCCGGCGAACGGAAGCGTTCGAGGATCACGTCGAGCGCCGCCAGCACCCCCTCGTCGTCCGGGAGCGGTCCCAGGTCGTCGCCGCTGATGGTCAGCCGGCGGCCCCTGGCGACGATGCGGGCTCGGGGGCGGCAGCCCATGAACGAGAAGCGGCTCCAGCGGTTGTGGCGCTCGGTGGACTCCAGCAGGAACCCGGGCTCGTCGCCGACGATGCGTGAGAACGCGGCCACAGGCGTGATCAGGTCGGCGAGCAGCTCGCGCCAGACCGGCACGACCCGGTGGTGTGCCGCCAGGCGGCCGAACTCCTGCCTGGTGGGCCGGGCGCTCACGGCCCCTCAGCCGGCGAAGGAGGTGAAGAAGCAGGAGCGCTCGCCGGTATGGCAGGCGCCGCGGCCCTCCTGGACGACCTTGAACAGCAGCGTGTCCCCGTCACAGTCGTAGGAGGCTTCGCGCACGAACTGCCGGTCGCCGGAGGTCTCGCCCTTGCACCAGTACTCCTGGCGGGATCTGCTCCAGAACCAGGTCCTGCCCGTCGCCAGCGTGCGCCGGAGCGCTTCGGCGTCCATCCAGGCCAGCATCAGCACCGCGCCCGACTCGACGTCCTGGACGATGGCCGGCACCAGACCGTCGTCGTTGTAGGTCATCGCCTCGAGGGCGCCCGCCGCGGGCGTGATGGGGGTGGCGACGGTCATCGCGTTCATGCTAGAGGCGCGGCGCGCGCACGCCGCGCCGGCGGCCCGCGGCTCAGAGGTACAGACCCGTGCTGCCCTCCTCGAGCCGCTCGGCGCGGTTCCGTCGGGTCGCCGCCGACGGCTCGCAGCTCAGAGGTAGAGACCGGTGCTGCCCTCCTCGAGCCGCTCGGCGGCGACTGCATGCACGTCGCGCTCGCGCAGGATGATGTAGTCGCGGCCGCGGACCTCCACCTCGTAGCGG
>JAPPKQ010000341.1 GCA_028819945.1 bacterium
GGTGGGGGCGTGCAGCATCCTGCTGCAGATGCTGGAGGAGCCGTCGATCGTTCTGCGGGACATGACCCTCGAGAACCCGATCCGGGCGATCCGGGAGATCAGCCACGACGACTTCGAGAAGATCAGCGACGGCTCGCGGCCCTGGCGGCGCGTGCGTCTGGCCAACGGCCGGCAGCTGAGCGCCCTGGACATCCAGCGCGAGTACTTCGAGCGGGCTCAGGAGTTCTCCACCCGGTTCGACATCGGCGACGAACAGAAGCAGGCCCTGCAGATGTGGGGCCACTGCCTGGAGCGCCTCGAGGAGGACCCCCTCAGCCTCGACCGGGAATGCGACTGGGTGATCAAGTACCGGCTGATCAACCACTACCGCGAGCGCAACGGCCTCACCTGGGACGACCCCCGGTTGGCCCTGCTGGATCTGAAGTACCACGACGTGAGCCGCGATCGGGGGCTGTTCTACAAGTTGCAGCAACGAGAGCTGGTCGAGTCGATCTGCCTGCAGGACGACGTGCTGGAGGCGATGCACCGTCCGCCCCAGACCACCCGGGCCCGCCTGCGCGGCGAGTTCGTGCGGCGGGCCAAGGAGCGAAAGCGGGACTACACCGTGGACTGGGTGCATCTGAAGCTGAACGACCAGGCGCAGCGCACGGTGCTGTGCAAGGACCCGTTCAAGTCCCACGACGAGCGGGTCGAGAAGCTGATCGCATCGCTGTGAACGGCTGGCGGGATCCGCTGCGGTGAGCACTCCGGCCAGCGCCAAGCTGGAACGCCTCCTGAACCTGACCGCCGCCCTGCTCGCCACCGAACGGCTCCTGCCGGCCAGCGAGATCGCCTCCAAGGTGGCGGGGTACGCCGACGGCAAGGCGGCCTTCCGGCGCACCTTCGAACGCGACAAGAGCGAGCTGCGCGAGATGGGCATCCCCCTCACGACCGGCACCGTGCCGGGCAGCGATCCGCCGGTGGAGGGCTACCGGATCCACCCCCGCGACTACTACCTCGACGATCCCGACCTGGCAGCCGACGAGCGTGCCGCGCTGCACCTCGCGGCCCGGACGGTGCGCCTGGAGGGCGGCTCGCTCGAGACCGCGTTCTGGGCCCTCGGCGGGCGACCGCCGGAGGGAGGCCCGGCGCAGGAGCTGGCGGTGATCCCGTTCAACGAGCACCTGGCCACCCTCTACCGGGCGATCTCGGACCGTCGCGTGGTGTCGTTCCGCCATCGCGGCGAGCCGCGCTCGGTCGAGCCGGTGCGGCTGCAGTTCGCCCGCGGCCATTGGTACCTGGGCGGCCACGACCGCGACCGCGCCGCCTGGCGCCATTTCCGCCTCGACCGCATCGCCGAACCGACCCTCGGCGACGCCGGAGGGTTCGTGCCGAGGCCTGCGCCGGCCGGCAGCCTCGAGCGGCCTCCCTGGGAGATGGGCGCCGAGTCCTGGACGGCGCAGGTCCAGGTGGATGCCGACGTCGCCGACTGGGCCCTGGGGCAGGTGGGGCAGGACTCCCGCCACGAGCGGCACCCCGACGGGTCGCTGCTGCTGCACCTGCCGGTCGCCAATGCGGACGCGCTGGTGGACTTCGTGCTCGGGCTTCTGGACCGAGCCGAACTCGTCGGCCCACCGGAACTGCGTGAGAAGCTCCTCGAGAGGGTGCGGGCCTGCGCCGCCGGGTCCGACCAGCCCCCGGCGCCGGTGCCCGGCCGGGCCACGGCCACGGGACCGGAGCCGCCTGCGCCGGCCCCGGCTGCTGCCGCCCCTTCACGGCCGCGACGGCTGACCTCCACCGAACGGATGCACCGCCTCCTGCAACTCATCCCCTGGGTGGCGGAACGCGGCGGGGCGACGCTCGAGCAGATCACCGAGCGCTTCGACTATCCCGCCGACGGGTTGCTCGACGACCTCCAGCATGTGGTCTTCATGGTCGGTGTGCCTCCCTACACACCCGACGCCCTGATCGAGGTGGAGGTGGAGGACGGTTTCGTCCAGATCAACTTCGCGGACTACTTCCGCAAACCGCTTCGGCTCACGCCGCCGCAGGCCGTGGCTCTCCTGGCCGCGGCCACCGGGCTGCTGGGCCTCACCGGCGACAGCGCGCTGGAGCGAGGACTCGCCAAGCTGGCCGGGACCCTCGGCGTGAACCCCGCCGAGGCGCTCGAGGTCCGCCTGGGCGAGGCGACCTCCGAAGCGCTGAGGACCCTGCAGGAAGGCTGCCGCGAGCATCGGCCGGCCGCCATCGGGTATTACAGCTACGACCGCGACGCCGTCACCGAGCGGGTCATCGAGCCCTACCGAACCTTCGCCCACGAGGGGGCCTGGTACGTGCGCGCCTTCTGCCGGCGCAGTGGTCAGGAGCGCACCTTCCGGCTCGATCGGGTGACCGCCGCGGACTTGCTGGACGAATCCTTCGCCCCGCCTCCGGGGCCGGTCCCCGCCACGGTCTGGGATCCGCCGGCGGAGGGGCCCTGGGTCGAGTTGACCCTCGAGGGTCCCGCCCAGTGGGTTCTGGACTACTACCCGGTGAGCCGCGTGGCCTGGGAGGGGCACACCTGCCGGGCGCGGCTCTCCGTCGGCGGGGTGGCCTGGCTCGAGAGGCTCCTGCTCCGACTCGGGCCGGCGGCTCGGGTCGCAGCGAGCCGGGGACTCCCGCCCGAAGCCGGCGCCGCCGCGGCTCGACGAGTTCTCGCGCGTTACGCCGGATAACCGCTGGACAGAGGGTCCGGTCGGTTACGGTGAACCCTCGATGACCCGAGAACCTCCCCGGAAGTCCTCGCGCGAGCCGGACCCCTCCGACCCGGCATGGGTCGATCACATCCTGGATCAGCTCACCAGCCGGCCGATGCCCGCGGCGCCCGAGGTGGCAGGCGCCGAGGCCGACGAGCCCGAGCCCTCCGACGCCGGCCCGGAGCCCGCCCCCGAGGACGAGGTCGAGCTCGAGCCGCTCGCCGCGGAGACCGCCGCGTCGCCTCCGCCTGCTGCGCCAGAGGAGCCTCCGCCGCCCCCTACCGCGCCCGCGCCGACCCCCGGCCCGGGGTTGCTGGACGAGCTGCTCTCGCTCGACGTCGACCCCGCCGCCGGGCCGGCGGACGATCCGGAACCGCAGCCCGAACGGCCCCCGCCGGAGGTGCCCGAGGCTCCCGCAGCGCACGCTCCTCCGCCGCTGCCGCCCGAGGAACCCGAGATCCCGGCCGCGCAAGCACCGCCCCCGCCGGAGGTGCCCGAGACGCCGGCCGCGCAAGCACCGCCGCCGCCCCCGCCTGCTCCACCCCCGGCACCGCGACCCCCTGCCGTTGCTCCTCGCCCGGCCCCGCCGCAGCCGTCGCGGCAGGCACCGGTGCCGCCTCCGATCCCGCCTCCGCCGCGGCACCGGGCACCCCGACCGGCCCCGGTCCCTGCGAGGAGCCACGGCGATCCCATGCTCGCCGGCCCTCCGCCGAGTCCCGTCGCGGCACCGCCCCGGCCCCGCCGGCGCCGCGCCCTCGAACCTCCGGAGGAACCCCAGGAGCCCGGCTACGACGACCTCTACGACGAGGACTACGCGGCCGACTTCGACGAAGAACTCGTGGAATCGCACAGCAGGTGGCGGACCGCGGTCGGGTGGGGCCTCACGGTGGCCATCGCCATCGTGCTGTCGCTGGTGATCCGCTCGTTCGTCGCCCACGCCTTCCACGTGGAGTCGGGCTCGATGGAGCCGACGCTGGCACCTGGCGACCGGATCCTCGTGAACAAGCTCGCCAGCAACCCCTCGCGAGGCGACCTCGTCGTCTTCACCCGGCCGGACGGTGACCTCGTCAAGAGGGTCGTCGCTCTCGAGGGCGAGACCCTGTACTTCGACGACGGTCTCCTGAAGATCGGCGAGAGCTGGCTCGTCGAGCCCTATCTCTCCGCGGGGACCGGCACCTACGTGCGCGCCGCCATCCCCAACTGCGATCCGACCGAGGGGTTCGGCGGCAACGAGGCCTGCACCGTTCCCGAGGGTCACGTCTTCGTGCTGGGCGACAACCGGAGCGTCTCCTTCGACAGCCGGAATTTCGGGCCCGTGCCGCGCGGGGACCTCATCGGCAACGCGGCCCTGCAGTTCTGGCCGCTGGGCGATCTGCGCACATTCTGAGCGCCGGCGCGCCGCTAGCCGTAGTAGGCGGCGATAGCGCTCATCATCCGGTCCACGTGGTCGCTGTAGACCGCGTCGAGCCCGGCGTCGAGGAGTTCGCCGAGCGTGCGGTCGTAATGGGCATCCCAACCGAAGGCCAGTACCCCGAAGCGGTGGAACAGCGCCGCAGTCCCGCCGGTCCAGTCGGCATGGGGCATGTTGACCGCGTCGATGCGGTTGCGGGACATGCGCTCGGCGAGGCGCTCGGGGCCGTGCTCCATGCGCCGGCGCCTCGTGGAGAGCACCAGCCGGACATCGCTCCAACGCTCCCGCCATTCCTCCAGTAGCGGCAACGAGCCCGAGCACAGCCAGAGCCGACCGGGCGTCTCGCCGCCGACCCCCCTGGCCGCCGCGACCACGCCGGGCGCCGCTTCAGGATCCTTGATGTCGACGGAGAACTCGAAGTCGCTGCCGCAGCACCGGTAGAGATCCTCGGGGGACAGCACCGCCCGGGGCATGGCGGCCCGCGGCGCGGCACGCACCTTGCGGGTGCCCAACCGGGGCAGGGGTGGGCGGAAACGGCGGTCGTGGTGCAGCACGACCGCGCCGTCGGCGGTGACGCGGGCGTCGCTCTCCAGCCCGGTCGCCCCCATCGCCAGCGCCGTCTCGAAGGCCGCCAGCGTGTTCCCCGATGCGTGCGCCATGCCGCCCCGGTGGGCGAATCCGATGGGCCGCGACATCAGGGCGGGAAGTCGCGGACCCATGCCACAGTGTGCCCTCCACAAGGCCGATCGCGGCCCACAGATAGGCTGACGGGGTGCTGGGGTTCCTGAACATCGGACCCGGTGAGGTCGTGGTGATCCTCGTCATCGCCCTGGTCGTTCTCGGCCCTAGCCGGTTGCCCTCCACGGCGCGGACCCTGGGCCGCTTCATGGCCAAGACCCGCGACGTCGTCGCCAGATTCCAGCAGGAGATGCAGGCTGCCGCCGACCTGCCGCTGGAGGTGATCGCCCGCGAGCGGGCCCGTCTCGATGAGCCGCTCGGAACCTCCCGCCCGACCGGCGCATCGCCGCCCGATGACCCGGCTCCCGGCGACGGCGAACCCGCAGCGACCGCCACCGCGCCCGGCGAGACCGCCGAATCCACCGGCGATGCAACCGAAGCGCCCGCCGGTGCCGAATCGAGTTCCGAGCCCGACGACCGCGACGCTCGATGAGCGAGGACGCACCTCCCACCGACGCCGCGGGCGGTCGGATGACCCTCGTGGAGCACTTGGCCGAACTCCGCCGCCGCCTGATCATCTCCCTGGTCGCGCTGGCCTGCGGTTTCGTGGTCTGCTGGGTGTTCTACCCGCAGATCCTGGACTTCCTGACAGCGCCCTACTGCGACGTGGTGAGCCCCGACGCCGAGGGCCTCGACGCGCCCGGCAACTGCCGCCTGCTGGTGCTCGATCCTCTCGAGCCGTTCGCGGTCCGCGTCAGCGTGGCCGGTTACGGCGGCGCCGCGCTGGCCATGCCGATCCTGTTGTGGCAGGCCTGGCGCTTCATCACCCCCGCCCTGTTCCCCCGGGAGCGCCGCCACACTGCGGGGTTCGTCATCATGGCCACGCTGCTGTTCGCCGGCGGCGTGGCGCTGGCCTTCTGGACGATCCCCCGCGCCCTCGGCTTCCTGGCCGAACTCGGCGGCGACGATCTGGTCAGCTTCTTCTCACCGCGCCGCTATCTCTCGTTCGTCGTGAAGATGGCGCTCGCCTTCGGCCTGGGCTTCGAGTTCCCGATCGTCCTGGTGTTCGGCCAGATCACCGGCATCATCCCGACCCGCACCCTGCAGCGGATCCGCCCCTGGGCGGCTGTGGGGATCGTGGTTGTGGGAGCCGTGATCACCCCCACGGGCGATCCGTTCACGCTGCTGATCCTCTCCGGCCCCATGTACGCGTTCTACGAACTGTCGATTCTCTTCGGGGTGCTCAGGCAGAGGCGCAAGGAGCGCGCCGAGGCCGAGGAGTTCGCGCCGGCACCGGCGGAGCGATCCTCCAGCGAGGCCCCGTGAGCACCGTCGGGACGGCCACCGGCAGGCACGTCCATCCCTTCGAACTGGACCGCTTCCAGGTGGAGGCAATCGAGGCCATCGACGCCGGCGCCTCGGTCCTCGTCGCCGCCCCCACCGGAGCCGGCAAGACGGTGGTGGCCGAGCACGCCGTGCGGGTGGCGCTCGCCGCCGGGCGGCGGGTCTTCTACACCGCTCCGATCAAGGCCCTCTCCAACCAGAAGTACTCCGACCTGGCAGCCGAGCACGGCTCGAGGGTCGTGGGCCTGCTGACCGGCGACAACGCCATCAACCCCTCCGCACCGGTGGTCGTGATGACGACCGAGGTGTTGCGCAACATGATCTACGCCGACTCACCGGATCTGGACGAGTTGGCCTGGGTCATCCTGGACGAGGTGCACTACCTGCAGGACCCCTACCGCGGTCCTGTCTGGGAGGAGGTGATCATCCACGCCCCGCCGGCGGTGCGATTCGTCTGCCTCTCCGCCACGGTCTCCAACGTCGGCGAGATCCGCTCCTGGATCGGCGAGTTGCGGGGATCTGTGCAGGCCGTCACCGAGACGAACCGCCCGGTCAGCCTGGACAGCCTGGTGTGCTTCGGCGACAACGGGCGCGCCAACCTGCGCTTCCTGCCGGTGCTCACCGGCGACCGCCCGAACCCCGAGGGGGAGCGCATCGATCGCGACCGCCGGCGGCGGCGCGGCGCGGAGGGACGCCGCCGGCGCGCACCCGACAGGGTCGCCGTCATCGAGGTGCTGGGCCGCCGGCGGATGCTGCCCGCCATCTACTTCATCTTCAGCCGCGCCGGCTGCGACGACGCCGCCCGCCAGCTCGCCCGCGCCGGTCTGGAACTGACCACGCCGGCCGAGCGGGACCTGATCGCCGAGGTCGTCGAACCCTACGTGGCCGCCCTCGGCCGCAACGACCGCCGCGCCGTGGGCTACGAGGCCTGGTCGGCGCAGATTCGCAGCGGGGTGGCCGCCCACCACGCCGGAATGCTGCCGCCGTTCAAGGAAGCCACCGAGGCCTGCTTCCGGCGCGGCCTCATCAAGGTCGTCTTCGCCACCGAGACCCTGTCGCTGGGCATCAACATGCCGGCGCGCACCGTCGTGATCGAGCGGCTCACCAAGTTCTCCGGCGACGGCCACGAGTTGCTCACGCCGCTGAGCTACACCCAGCTGACCGGCCGCGCCGGGCGGCGCGGGATCGACGACCAGGGCTACGCGGTGGTGCTGTGGAGTCCCCGCCTGCGCTTCGGCGACGTGGCGGGGCTGGTCGGCAGCCGCAGCTTCACCCTGGTCTCGGCCTTCCGCCCCACCTACAACATGGTCGTGAACCTGATCGCGCGTCTCGCGCCGGAGGAGGCGCGCAGCGTGCTCGGGCGCTCCCTCGCGCAGTACCAGGCCGATCGCGAGGTGGTCACCCTGGAGCGGCAATTGCAGGAGGGCCGCCGGGCGCTGGCGGAGATCAACGCCACGGCGCGCCGGCGGGGGAGCGACGAGGCCCAGCGCCGCCTGCGTCGCACCGCCCGCAGGGTGGAGGACCTCCGCAACCGGCTGCGAAGCAAGAAGGACACGCTGGCCAACGAGTTCGACGAACTCACCGAGGTGCTGCGCCGGCGCGGCCATCTGGACGGTTGGACCCTGGCTCCGAGCGGAATGGTGCTCGCCGGCATCTACCACGAGAGCGACCTGCTCATCACCGAGGCCCTGGTCGGCGGCCACTTCGACGGGCTCGACGAGCCGTCGCTCGCGGCGCTGCTGGCCTGCTGCACCTACGAGCAGCGCGGCGGCGACGTACCGGTGGAGCCGCAGTGGCCCACGGCGTCTCTGCGGCGCAGTTGGACCCGCCTGGGCGAGGCGCACGAATCGCTGGCCGCCACCGAGGTCGCCTGCCTGGGCCGCCCGCGCACCCGCCCGCCCGACGGGGGATTCGCCGCTCTCGCCTACGGGTGGGCCGCGGGCTACCCGCTGGCACGCGTGCTGGACGACCACACCACGCCGGGGGACTTCGTACGCAACGTGAAGCTCGTCTGCGATCTGGCCCGCCAGATCAGTCGCGTGGCCCCCGATCCGGCCACGACGGCCGGCGCGGCCGCGGTGGCGAAGGCCATGTTCCGCGGCGTGGTGTCCGCCTCGGTGCTCGACGCCGCCGGCTGAGGGCGCGCCGGAGCGGACCACCGGAGAGGGGACGGGTTTGGGCATCCGCCGCGGCGGCGACTGGGGCGCGGGGGGAGCGCTCCCCGACGGCGGTGTGGTCGTCTCCAGCGACGGCGAGGCTCGCGGGGTGGTGGAGGAGGCACGCCGCCGTGGCGAGGCGGTCCCGGTGCTCGGTCTCGCCGGCGGGGATCTGTGCCGGACCCTCGGGGGAAGCGGCGATCTTGGCCGACTGCGCGAGGGCGGCTCGGTGCTCACCTGCGACCTGGGCTCGGTGCTCCTCGACGGCCGGATCCACTGGTTCACCGCACACCTCGTCGCCCGCCGCAGCTGGCTGTCCGGGCGGATTCTGGTCGTGATGAACGCCGCCTTCCTGGGACGCTGGAATCTCGGTCCCCGGGCGCATCCCGGTGATGGGCTGCTGGACATCAGCGACGCCGACCTGTCGCTGCGCCAGCGGTTGGCAGCCTGGCGGCGCCTGCCCGCCGGCACGCACCTCCCGCACCCGGCGATCGCGACGACCCGGCGCGCCGCTTTCAGCACGCGCTTCGAACGTCCGGTGCCGGTGCTGCTGGACGGCGTGGCCGTCGGGCGTGCCAGCACGATCACCGTGCGGGTCGAGAGCGACGCGCTCACCGTGGTCGTCTAGGCGCGCACGGTCCGAAGCCGCCGCGACGGCCGGTGGTAGATTCGCCCCGTGGTTCGCTCCTCGCCCGGATCCGCCGGCTTCAAGGCGCGGACCGCGGCCGCCGTGGATGCACTGGCCCCCCAACTCACCGAGATCTCGCACCGCATCCACGAGAACCCCGAGTTGGGATTCGAGGAGCACTTCGCCCATGACCTGCTCGCCGGCGCGGCCGAGGAGGCGGGTCTGGAGGTCCAGCGGCAGGCGTATGGGGTGGAGACCGCCTTCGCGGCCCGCGCCGGGACCGCCGGACCCCTCGTGGCCTTCCTCTGCGAGTACGACGCGCTGCCGGGCATCGGCCATGCCTGCGGGCACAACATCATCGCCGCCTCCGGCCTGGGGGCGGGACTGGCGGCGGCGGAGGTCGTCGAGGAGCTGGGAGGGCGCCTGCTGATTCTCGGGACCCCCGCCGAGGAGGGCGGCGGCGGCAAGCTCCGTCTCATGCAGGGGGGTGCTTTCGCCGGCGTGGACGCCGCCCTCATGGTGCATCCCGCCGGGCTCGAGCTCTCCGAGATGCAGACCCTGGCGGTCCAGCAGCTGCACGCCCGCTACAGCGGCCGCGCCGCGCACGCCGCCGCTGCCCCCCAGGCCGGCCGCAACGCCCTGGACGGCGCCGTGCTGGGATACGTCGCCGCGGCCGCCCTCCGCCAGCACATCGGATCGGATGAGCGGTTCCACGGCATCTTCACCGATGGCGGCCAGAAGCCGAACATCGTTCCCACCTTCGCCGAGACCAACTGGTACGTACGGTCGCCCACCGTCGCACGGCTGGAGGTGCTGAAGGAGCGCCTCGCGGACTGCCTGGGAAGCGGCGCGGTGGCCGCCGGGGTGGACGTCGAGTTGGCGTGGGCCGACTACTACTTCGCCGAGGTGCGCAGCAACCGCCCCCTCCTGGAGCTCTGGAACAGCAACGCCACGGCACTGGGCAGGAGTCCGCAGCCGCCGGTTCCCGGACGCACCGTGGTCGGCAGCACCGACATGGGGAACGTCAGCCAGGTGGTGCCCTCGATCCATCCCATGATCGCAGTCGCCCCTCCGGAGGTGGCCATCCACACCGAGGACTTCGCCGCCTGCGCGCGCGGTCCCGACGGCGACCGCGGCGTGATCGACGGGGCCAAGGCGCTGGCCGCGGTCGCCATCGACTACTGGAGCGACCCCTCGGTCCGGGCCGCGGTGAGTGCCGACTTCAGCGGCGGCGCCGGCGCCGCCGCGGCGTCGAACTGAAGGCCCGGCCCAAGCAGGCGGCGACGACGCTTCATGTACGTCGCTGAGGAATTCACGGCCTCCGAGGCCGACATACTGCGTCGCTACTTCACGAACCTCGACCAGCCGGTGTTCGCCCTCGTCAACCTGCCCGAGGTCGTCAAGGGGGCGCTGTTCGCCCGCTACTCGCGGTCCAACAAGAGCCTGCGGCGGCTCTTCCTCGACGAGTTCGTGGGCGAACTCGACGTCAGCGGGGATCTCGGCGTGGACGCCACGATCGGCCTGCGTAGAGCCGAGGAACTCTACGACCGGGTCTTCTTCGAGTACGGCGACGACTCGGTGGCGCAACTCGGAGGCGTGCACTTGGCGTGCGAGCAGGCCTCCAACGTGCTCACCAAGGTGCTGGAGTGGGGGAGGCTGATGTCCTACCTCGAGCAGTCCACGCGCTATGTGCCCTACGACGCACGCCTCGGCGGCCGCTTCCGCTACTACCGGGATCCGGGCATCCTGAAGTCCGCCCTCGGCGCCCGCTACGTGGCCGACCTCGACGCCATGTTCGAGGCCTACAGCTCGACGCTGCCCGTGATGAACGAGCACTTCCGCGACCGGTTCCCGAAGGCGCCCGGCGACTCGGACTTCGTGCACCGTCAGGCCGTCCGCGCCAAGTCGTTCGACTCGGTCCGGGGGATGCTGCCCGCCGCGGCGCTCTCGAACGTCGGCACCTACGGCAGCGGCCAGGGCTACGAGAACCTGCTCCTGCGGATGCGCGCCCACGCGCTGCCGGAGGTCCGCGCCTACGCCGACATGATGCTCGACGAGCTGCGCAAGGTCATCCCGTCGTTCCTGAAGCGGCTGGACATCGAGGACAGGGGAGTGGCCTGGAGCCGGTACCTGCGCGCCACCGGCGACGCGATGCAGGCCCTCGCCCACGACCTCTTCGGCGAGGCCGAGGGGCCCGACGAGGAGGTCCCGGCGGTCCGGCTCGTGGACTTCGACCCCGACGCCGAGGTGAAGCTGGTGAGCAGCGCCCTCTACTCCTACGTCGACCTCCCCGAGGAGCAGTTGCGCGCCCGCGTCGAGGCGATGAGCGACGACGATCGCCGGCGCGTGCTGCTCACCTACACCGGCGACCGCGGCAACAGGCGCCACAAGCCCGGGCGCGCCCTCGAGACGCCCAGCTACCGCTTCGACGTGCTGTGCGACTACGGAGCCTTCCGCGACCTGCAGCGTCACCGGATGCTGACGATCGAGTGGCAGCGGCTGTCACCCGGCCACGGCTACAGCATGCCCGAGGCGGTCGAGGCGGCCGGCCTCGAGGGCCTGTTCAACGAGACGATGGCCCAGAGCGCCGAGCTGCACGACGCGCTGCTGGACCACTTCCCCGAGCAGGCCGCCTATGCGGTGGCCCTGGCCTACCGCATTCGTTTCGTCATGCAGATGAACGCCCGGGAGGCGATGCACCTCATCGAACTGCGCAGCAGCACGCAGGGTCATCCCGCCTACCGTCACGTGGCTCAGGAGATGCACCGCCTCATCGAGACGGTGGCGGGACACCGGGCGATCGCCGGAATGATGTCCTTCGCCGACCTCTCTCGCGAACCCGAGCTCGAACGTCTCGCCTCCGAGCGCCGGGCCGCGACGCGCCGTCGCAACGCGGTCTGACGCCGGGGGCTCTCACGCCGCGTGCAGCAGTACCGCATTTTGTGACGGCGTGTGTCTATGATCCGCCTCTCAGGTGATCGGTGCGCCCAACGAGGCCGGAGAGACGCATGTCCGACGATGACAACTTGTTGGACCTCGACATCGAGGAGGAGGACGACGAGGCGTTCGACCCCGACTTCGACGAGGACATCGAGGAGGAGGACGACGACGACCATCTCGCCGACGACGAGGACATCGAGGAGGAGGACGACGAGAAGGAAGTCCCCGAGCGCAGCCCCAAGCGGCCACCTCAGACCGAGGGGGAGTTCGACGACGAGGTGGACCCGGACAACCTCGAGGCGGACCTCAACACCATCCTGCGGGACCGCATCGCCTCGGGCGACGACGTCGAGGACGACGAGGCCGGGGAGGTCGAGACCGGCCAGCCGGCGGAGCTGCTCGGCTCGGTGACGCCCCGCCGCGACGACGAGTGGCTCTGCGAGGGATGCTTCCTGCTGGTGTCCAAGAGCCAGCTCGGCAGCCGGGGGGAGCCCCGCTGCCCCTCCGGTGAGGAGATCTGCCCGTCCCTGGACAGGCTGGGCCCCTGAGAGTCGGCGTCGCCGCGGCCACAGCCGCCGACTGCTCCGCCCTGGAGGCCCTCGCCGGGACCGCGCGGGAGGAGGCGGCGGGCCAGCGGGGGGGCGCCATGCTGCTGGCGATCCGCTACCCGGAGACTCTCGACGCCGCCGGCTTTCGCCAGCTCCTGGAGACGGGCAGCGTGAGCGCCTGGATCGGCGACCTCGACGGCGCCGCGGTGGGCTTCGCCGTGGCGCGGCTGGTGGAACTGGCTGACGGCACCTCGCTGGCCGAGATCGATGCGCTCTACGTCCTGCCCGAGGCCCGGGGGGTCAGTCTGGGTGAGGCGCTCATGGACGAGGTTCTGGCGTGGGCCGCCGGCGCCGGCGCCGCCGCCGTCGACGCGGTGGCACTTCCCGGCGACCGGGTGACGAAGAATTTCTTCGAGCGCTACGGGATGACCGCCCGCGCCCTGCAGGTCCATCGCCGGCTGAAGCCTCCCCCTTCGGCCAGCGACGCCTGATGCGTCCATCGTCATTCCGGCGCCCTGCCCCGTCATTGCGGCGCCCTGCCCCGTCATTCCGGCGAAGGCCGGAACCCAGGCTCGCCTTCGTCCGGCGTGTGAGGACCGGGCGCTGATGCGACCCGAGGTGTGCGTCGGCGCGATCGCCGTGCGCGACGGCTGCGTCCTGCTGGTGCGCCGGGGCCACGGGCCGGCCGCCGGTCAGTGGTCGGTGCCCGGGGGACGGGTCGAGTGGGGAGAGACGCTGGCCGGGGCCGTAGTGCGGGAGGTGGCCGAGGAGACGGGTTTGGAGGTCCTCTGCGAGGAGTTCGCCGACTGGGTGGAGCGGATCGACGATCGGCACCACTACGTGATCGCCGACTTCTGGGTCACCGTGCTGGGCGATCATCCTCCGGTGGCCGGGGACGACGCCGCCGAAGCTCGCTGGGTGCCGCGGGAAGAACTAGACGTCCTCGACCTCACCGCCGGGCTCAGGGACTTCTTCGCCCGCATCGGAGTCCTGGACCGGCTGACCTGAGGTCTCGGAGGCCTCGACGGTCTCCGCCGTCGTGTCCGCCGGCGGCTGCGCCTCGGGGGACTCCGGCTCTGCCGCCGCAGGTGCCGGCTCGGCAGCCGGCTCCTCAGGCGCAGGCTCCGGCTCGGCAACCTTCGGCGGAGCGTCGAGGTGCTCCCCGAATTGGGCGCGCAGCGCCGGGAGGCGCTCCCCGAAGCGGCGCACCGTGCGCAGCAGACGCTCCGAGGGCTCCGGCGGCACCTCCTCGGCCACCAGAACCAGGCGGATCGGGGACTGCGCCGCCGCTTCCAGCATCCTCACCCAGAGGTCGTCCTCGGCGCCGGTGTTGAGCTGGGACGTGACGCCCTCCTGCAGGCTGGTGGCCAGGCTCTCCGGCAACGGCGTCCCCGCCTTCGGCGGACGCTGGCTGACGCGTAGCGCGGTCACCAGGCGACCCTTCCGGAGCAGCGAGCCCAGGTCGGCGATCCAGGCCGAGTGCTCACTGTCGACCCGGGCGGCCAGCTTGCCGCGCAGTTCGTCCGCCAGGGAGCGAGCCTCGTCGTCGGGGTACTTGGCGGGGATGCCGGCCACCACCGACCGCAGGTCGCGCAGGTCCACCTCGTCGGTCACCTTGCGGGCCGCTTCGGCGCGGTCGCGCCAATCCACCACGCGATAGGCCGAGAACAACTTCTCCACAACCGCCATGCGGGCGTCGCCGGCGTCGCCGGAGCGGCCGGCTTCCTGCCCCTCGCCCGGCTCGCCCTCCGATTGCAGGGCCTGGCGCACCGCCCGGATCCCCTCGTTGGCGAGCCGCTCGGCGATGGCTCGCTCATCGGAGGACAGCGTCTCCAGCCAAGCGTCGCGGTGGTTGTTGCCCGGACGCAGGCGCGGCGCGCGCGGGGGCCTGTCGCGCCCGCCGCGGTGGCCGGAGC
>JAPPKQ010000178.1:0-4439 GCA_028819945.1 bacterium
GGACTGCGGCATCCCGTTCTGCAACAGCGGCTGCCCGCTCGGGAACCTCATCCCCGACTGGAACGACCTCGTCTACCGGGACCACTGGCGCGACGCCATCGAACGGCTCCACGCCACCAACAACTTCCCCGAGTTCACCGGCCGGCTCTGCCCGGCCCCCTGCGAGGCGGCGTGCGTGCTGGGGATCAACGAGGACCCCGTCACCATCAAGCAGGTCGAGGTGGAGATCATCGACCGGGCCTGGGAGGAGGGCTGGGTGCGCCCCATCCCGGCCGCCGAGCACACCGGTCACAGCGTGGCCGTGGTCGGCTCGGGTCCGGCCGGGCTGGCCGCGGCCCAGCAGCTGACCCGCGCCGGCCACGAGGTCGTGTGTTTCGAGCGTGACGACCGTCTCGGCGGGCTGCTGCGCTACGGGATCCCCGAGTTCAAAATGGAGAAGCGCTTCCTGGATCGGCGCCTGGACCAGATGTCGGCCGAGGGCACGCGCTTCGTGACCGGCACCGACGTGGGGGTCGACATCTCCGCCGGCGCGTTGCGCGAGCAGTTCGACGCAGTCGTGCTGGCGGGCGGCGCCACCGCTTGGCGGGACCTGCCCATCCCGGGCCGTGAACTGCAGGGCATCCACCAGGCGATGGAGTTCCTGCCGCCCGCCAACCGGGTGATCGAGGGCGATCTCCTGCACCATCCCTTCCCGGCCACCGGCAAGGACGTGATCATCGTGGGTGGGGGAGACACGGGAGCGGACTGTCTCGGCACCGTGCACCGCCAGCGTTGCGCCTCGGTGCAGCAGTTCGAGATCATGCCCCGCCCACCCGAGGAGCGCGACACCAGCACTCCCTGGCCCACCTGGCCGCTGATGATGCGCACCTCC
Organism: bacterium; assembly: GCA_028819945.1. Taxonomy (GTDB): domain Bacteria; phylum Actinomycetota; class Acidimicrobiia; order Acidimicrobiales; family CATQHL01; genus VXNF01. Next base: position 872 of record JAPPKQ010000178.1, read on the forward strand.
TCGGCGCACGAGGAGGGCGGTGAGCGGCTCTACGCCATCCAGACCCAGGAGTTCGTCGGTGACGGCGAGGGGCGAGTGGCAGCGCTGCGCACGGTGCGCGTCGAGCAGAGGACTCAAAACGGGCGCATGAGTCTCGAACCCGTCGGTGGCACCGAGGAGAACCATCCGGCCCAGCTCGTCCTGCTGGCGCTGGGTTTCACCGGACCCGAACGCTCGCGCCTGCTGGAGGACCTCGGCGTGACCTTCGACGCGCGGGGCAACGTGGCCCGCAACGACCACTGGATGACCAGCGCGGAGGGCACCTTCGTCTGCGGGGACATGGGGCGAGGTCAGAGCCTCATCGTGTGGGCCATCGCCGAGGGTCGCTCCTGCGCCGCCGCCGTCGACCACTGGTTGGAGGGTCGGACCTTCCTCCCCGCGCCGGTGACGCCCACCGATCAACCCCTGCGCTAGCCGGACCGCGCCGACCCACCGCGCCGGGCAGGCACATCATGGAGCTCCACCGGCAACCCGAGGTTCACCGGCGACGCTGGTGGCTGCTCGCCGTGCTCAGCCTCGGCCTGGCCCTCGTGATCATGTCGATCGCCGGGGTCAACGTGGCGCTGGCCAGCCTGCAGCGCGAACTCGGCGTGAGCCTGGCCGTCCTGCAGTGGATCAACAACGCCTACACGATCACCTTCGGCGGCCTGCTGCTGACCGCGGGCGCCCTCGGTGACCGTTACGGGCGCAAGGGTGCCCTGGAGTTGGGCCTGGTGATCTTCACAGGCGCCGCGTTGCTGGGTGGCATGGCAACGAACGCGGCCGCGCTGCTGGTCTCACGAGCGCTCATGGGACTCGGTGCCGCCTTCATCATGCCGGCCACGCTGTCCATCACGACGAACGTCTTCCCGCCGCGGGAGCGGCCCAAGGCGATCGCCATCTGGGCGGGCGTCGCCAGCGCCGGCGGCGCGCTGGGCCCGCTGCTCACCGGCCTGCTGATGACCGGCTGGTGGTTCATCCCCCCCGGCGGTTGGGAGATGGCGTTCCTCTACAACGTTCCCATCGGCGCCGCGGTCCTCGTCGCCACCGCGCTCTGGGTGCCCCGGTCGAGCGACCCGGAGGCCGCCCGGCTGGATCCCCTCGGGGCGTTGACCTCGCTGGTGGCCCTGAGCGCCCTGCTGTTCGGGCTCATCGAGGGGCCCGAACGGGGCTGGACCTCCCCGCTGGTGGTCTCGGGGCTGGTCGTGGCACTCGTCGTGGGGGCGGCGTTCGTCGCCTGGGAACGGCGCAGCGCGCACCCGATGCTGCCGCTCCCGCTGTTCTCCGAGCCCCGCTTCAGGGTGGGCGCAGGCGTCAACACGATGTCGTTCCTGGTGCTCATCGGCTTCTGGTTCCTGCTGATCCTGTACGTGCAGTTCACCCTGGGCTACAGCCCCCTGCAGGCCGGGCTGACGACCCTTCCCGAAGCGGCCAGCGGCATGCTCGTGGCACCGCTCACGCCGAGGCTGGTCGGCCGCTTCGGTGCCAGGCGCGTCATGGCCGCCGGCTTCGCGGTGCTCACCGTCTGCTTCGGCCTGCTGTCACTGGTCGGCCCGACCACGACCTATGGCTTCCTGGTCGCGCCGATCACCCTGGCGGGCGTGGGACTGAGCCTCACGACGGTTCCAGCGACCAATGACATCATGGCCTCCACGCCACTCGCCAAGGCGGGGGTGGGGTCGGCGGTCAACGACGCCACCCGGGAGGTCGGTGCAGCACTCGGTATCGCCACTCTCGGCACGCTGTCAGCGGTCGTCTACCGCCGCAGTGTCGACGTCGCCGGTCTGCACGAGGCGCTGGCCGGTGAGGCCGGCGACTCGCCGGGTGCCGCACTGGAGACTGCGGCCGGGTTGGCAGCCGCCGGGGAGCTGCCGGCGGGCCAGGTGAGGGCAGTCGCCGCCGAGGTGGCGGGGGCGTTCAGCCGGGCATTCGCCCTCAGCATGTTGGCCGCGGCGATCCTCGCGGCGCTGTGCGGCCTGTGGGTTCTGCTCGCCGGGCGCGGCGGTGCCACCGGGCGGGCCGAGACCGATCTCGCGCCCGCGGTGGAAGGATCGGGAGCGACACCTGAGGATTGAGAGCCGCCGCTGCAGCCGGCGTGGCTAGGGGAGCGGCCCGATGACCCAGTTCAAAGCGGCGTCGAGGAAGTCGCAACTCTTCGGGGTGGCGAAGTGATCCACCCCTCGCAGTGTCCGCAACTCCGCATCGCCCAGAGCGGCCATGAGTTCGTCGGGCGGCCCCGAGCGGTCGCGGTCGCCCAGCACGACCAGCACCGGGCACGTGACCTGGGCAAGGCGCGAGACTTCGATGTTCGACTCGAAACCTGCCAGGAACGCGCCGAGAGCCGCCCGGTCCGTCCCAGGTCTGCCGGCGAGGGCGTGGAAGTAGGCCATGCCGGGTTCCTCAGGAGGCTCGGCGGCGGCGATGGCTTCAGCGATTCGCCGGCGGTACTCAGGATCGCCGCTGATGATGTTCCTCCCGACGCCGGCGACGACGAGCCGCCGGAAGCGGGCCGGCTGCTGCGATGCAACGCCCAGCAGCAGGCGGGCGCCCAGTGAGAAGCCGATGGCGTCGAGTGGCCCTTCAGGCAGCTGTCCGGCCAGCCAACCCTCCAGGTCGGCGTAGGCGGCCGGTTCGTGCGGTTTCGGCGCCGAACCGTGGCCGAGGACGTCCGGCGCGTGCACTTGGCGTCCCGCCTCGGTGAGCAGGTCGATCCACCCCAGAGACCCCCAGGTGCGGCGGGAGGAGGTTCCGAAGCCATGGACGAGCGCCACCGGGGGAAGCTGCACGGGGCGACCCTACCGGGTTGATCCGCGCCGGGGAGGGGGAGATCGGCGGGTCGTGCCCGTGGGCCGGCACAGTGGCGCAGCCGTCGAGCGCCGGCCTCCTAGCATCTCGGCGTGGCTCGTCCCAGCCTGCGTGAGGCAAGCGAGGAAATCGCCCGCCGCAGCCCCGAGATGGCGCGCCTGATGGCCCTGCACGGCCCCTGCCGGCTCGGCAGGCGGCCCCGGCGTGACGCCCGGTTCGGCTCGCTCGCCCGGTCGATCGCCTACCAGCAGTTGGCCGGCGCGGCGGCCGGCGCCATCTGGGAGCGCGTGCTCGGGCAACTGGCCGGCGACTGCAGCGCTCGCGGCATCCTCGAGGCCGGACCCGAGGCGCTGCGGGCCGCCGGACTCTCGGCGGCCAAGACGGCCTCCCTGATCGATCTCGCCGAACGCGATCTGTCCGGCGACCTGGCGCTGGAGAGCCTCGGGCACCTCGGGGACGACGCCGTCGTGGCACGGCTCACCCGGGTCAGGGGCGTCGGCCCGTGGACGGCCCACATGTTCCTGCTGTTCACGCTGCACCGGCTCGACGTCTGGCCCACGGGCGATCTGGGGGTGCGCAAGGGCTATGCCCTTGCGTTCGAGTTGCCCGAAGTGCCTGCTCCGGCGGATCTCGGAGAGTTCGGCGAGCGGTTCCGGCCGTACCGCTCCGTGGCGGCCTGGTACTGCTGGAGGGCCTGGGAGGAATGCTGAAACGGCGAGGCCCCCAGCGGCTCGGCGGCTTGCGC
>JAPPKQ010000178.1:4539-14319 GCA_028819945.1 bacterium
CTCCCGCCGGGACCGACGACGGGGCCTGGGAGGAATGCTGAAACGGCGAGGCCCCCAGCGGCTCGGCGGCTTGCGCCGGTCGGCTTCTCGGGGCCTCCCGCCGGGACCGACGACGGGGCCTGGGAGGAATGCTGAAACGGCGAGGCCCCGAGTAGCTTTCCGGCTTGCGCCGGTCGGCTTCTCGGGGCCTCCGTTCGAATCGTCTCCAGCGGCCGGGCCACCCCGCAGAGGTGGTCCGTCTCCTCCGATCCGCCCCGATCTCTACCGATGGCCGCAGCCTCCGGCGGTTCCGGTTCGGTTCGGAGCAGACCCGCCTGCCTTGCGGCCGGCGGACCCGCTACCGGTTCCTGTTGCCAGGTTCCGGCGGATCCGATCCTGGCCGAACCCTCCGCCCGCCTCCGCCGGAGCCGCTTCGCACCGGTTGCCCGGTTCTCTGCGTTTCCTGCGGGCTCCTCTCCTCGCGGCAAGGAGCAAGGCAGGTGATTCGGTTGAGTGTGAGTTTGGCAAGGGGCCCGCGGGCCTGCAATCGCGAATTGCCCGAATCGAGGGAAATCCCCAGAATTTCGGGAGAAATCCCCAGTTCGACCCGCGCTGTCAACAGGGTTGCAGACAGTTGTCAACGAACTGCTCAACAGGAGGCCGGGAGGTGGCGGCAGACTCGCCTTCCTCGCCAGTGCGCGAGGCTCCCGGGATGACCTCACCAGGAGCCGCGTGCCTCCAGGACCCGGCGCAGGACGCTCGGTCTGTCGGTCATCAGACCGTCCACCCCCAGATCCAGCAGCCGGCGCATGTGGCCGGCATCGTTCACGGTCCACACGTGGACCTGCAGCCCGCGCCGATGCGCCGCCTCCACGAACCTGCGATCCACCACCGCCCGCCCCTCGATGTGGGCCGGCACCTGCACGCAGCCGGCGGCCCCTGCCCGAACCGGAAGGGGAACCCCGCGCGATCGCAGCCACAGCCGCGCCACTCCGAGCGGCCCCAGACTCCGGCAGACCTCCGGTCCCAGGATCCTGCCCAGGCGTGCGGTCCGGCGGGCTTTGAACGAACCGAAGCAGACACGCTCGACCATTCCCAGGTCACGCACGAGCCGGGCCAAGGGTTCCACGACCTCGTCGCACTTCGGGTCGATGTTGAAACGAACCGATTCCCAGGCACCCAGGACGTCGGCCAGGCGCGGCACCGGTTCGACGCCATGCACCCGGGCGGCGGAGACCTCCGCCCAGTCGAGATCGGCGATCCGGCCGCTGCGGTCGGTCAGTCGGTCGAGCACGGGATCGTGGAAGGCCACGACGACGCCGTCGGCGGTGAGCCGGGCGTCGGTCTCCAGGTACCGGAACCCCAGGCTGACCGCCCGTTCGAATGCGGCGAGGGTGTTCTCCGGGGCCTCGTAGCCACCGCCCCGGTGCGCGAAGGCCAGAGGCCCGTCATGTCGCAGGTAAGGCGCCGGCTCGGAGATGGCGCGGAGGATAGCGATGCCGGTAGCCTGCTGAGGAGATGAGAGGTCGACGTCGCTTGTGCGCGCACGGGTGGGTGCACGACCTGGACATCCGCCGGGTTGCGGAAGGACCGCAATGATCGGCGACCGGCGGCGTACGAAGATCGTCGCCTCCATCGGGCCCGCCTCGGAGAGTCCCAGAGTCCTGGCGCGACTCATGGGTGCCGGCATGGACGTGGCCCGCCTCAACCTCTCCCACGGCTCGCTCGACGCCTCCCTCGATCTCTACGAGCGCATCCGCGGCGTGGCCCGTTCCGAGGGGCGCGAGCTCGGCATCCTGGCCGATCTGCCCGGCCCGAAGATCCGCGTCGCACCGCTTCCCCGCGGTGGCGCCATGCTCGAGCAGGACGCCGAGGTGATCCTCCGGCCCGGGCACACGGCCAGTGAAGGCCGGGTACTCGAGGTGGACTACGAACGCCTGCTCGACGATGTGCAGGTGGGCGACCTCGTCGGTCTGGCGGACGGCCAGATCCTCATCGCGATCCGGTCCGCCGGCGAGGCCGAACTGCGCGGCCAGGTGGTCCACGGCGGGTTGCTGCGCGGCCGGCCGGGGTTCTACATCCCGGCCGACCGGCTCAGCCTCGCCACGCCGACCGAGCGGGACGTCCGCTACGCCGAGGCATTCGTCGAAGCCGGCGTCGACTTCATCGGCGTGTCGTTCGTACGCGGGCCCGATGATCTGCGCGCGCTGGGAACCGCGCCACCGCCGGCCGGGCCTCTGCTGATCGCCAAGATCGAGACGCGCCCTGCCGTGGAGAACATCGACGCCATCATCAACGCAGCCGACGCCATCATGGTGGCTCGGGGCGACCTGGGCATCGAGTTCCCGATCGAGTATCTGCCCCACCTGCAGAAGGACATCATCCGGCGCTGCATCGCCGGGGGTCGCCCCGCCATCACCGCCACGCAGATGCTGGAGTCCATGATCGAGTCGCCGGTGCCGACCCGCGCCGAGGCGTCGGACGTGGCGAACGCCGTGTTCGACGGATCCAGCGCAGTCATGCTGTCCGCGGAGACGGCCATCGGCGTCGACCCGGTGCAGGTCGTCACCACGATGGCGCGGGTCGCCCAGGAGGCGGACCTCCGCTTCGACCACACCGGCTGGGCCGAGCACATCACGCAACTGCACATGATCAACTCCGACCAGAGGTCGCGGTCGGTCACCGACGCCATGACGACGGCGGCCTCCCGGGTCGTGGAGGAGGTCGACCTGGCGGCACTCATCTGCGTCTCGGGCAGCGGGTTCACGGTTCGATCCATGGCCCGGTTCCGCCCCCGCGTCCCGGTGCTCGGCTTCAGCGCCGATCCCCGGACGGTGCGCCAGTTGACGTTGAGTTGGGGCGTGGAGCCCATCTGCCTGGCCAGCGAGATCGCCTACGAATCGCGGGTGGCCGACGCGGTGCAGGCCGCCACCGAACTCGGCCACGTCCGCGCCGGCGATCTCGTCGCCGTGCTGGCCGGCATCAACCCGGCGATGCGCAGCACCGACGTGCTGCGGCTGCTGCAGGTTCCCGAAGATCTGGGAGAACTCCGTCGCGCCCCCCAGCCGGCGCGATAATGCGGTCGGCAGCCGGATGAGCCGGCGGGAGGCCGCGGCGGGCGCGTCCCGTTCCGAGGCCTGCCGAGAGCCGGCCGGCAAGGAGCGCAGGTGAGCGACATCCCTATTTCGCTGAGTTCGTCGGGTCCGCCGGAGACCGTGCTCGACCCCGAACCCACCGAGGCACTCACCGCTCTGGCGCGCGCCCTGGCCGCGGCCGACTCGGAGAGGCGCGCCCTCATCAGTGACGTCGTCGCCCGCTTCCCCCAGTTCCTCGAGGGCTGGGCTCGGCTGGGCAGCGAGGCCCGGGACACCGTGGAGGCCTACGCCTGCTTCCGGGTGGGCTACCACCGGGGCCTCGACAGGCTCCGGCGCAGCGGCTGGCGCGGATCGGGCTACGTGCGCTGGAACCATCCCCACAACCGGGGTTTCCTGCTGGCGCTCGCCGGCCTGGCCCGCACCGCGGCGGAACTGGGGGAGTGGGAGGAGGCGCAACGCTGCGAGCACTTCCTGCACCAGCTGGATCCCCGATTGCCGCCGGAGGGATTCGATTCCTAGCCCGCCGCCGACGGGGTTCAGCGGCGCCGTGCTCGCCGGCGGCAGCAGCAGGCGGATGGGCCACGACAAGGCCTTCGCCTCCTTCGAGGGCCGTCCGCTCGCGGAGATCGCCCGCTGCGCCCTCGTCGAGGCCGGGGCGGTCGAGGTGCTCAGCATCGGCGGCGACGAGGCCCGCCTGGCCGCGTTGGGGTTCACCGCGATACCCGACGATGCCGCCGGAGAGGGTCCTCTGGGAGGGCTGCTGACAGCACTCCGGGCGGCCACCGCGGACTGGGTCGCCGTGCTGGCCACCGACCTGCCCCACGCCAGCGCGGCGACCGTGCGCGAGCTGCTGGCGCACACCGGCGACGGCAGCGATGCCGTGGTCCCGCTGCTGGACGGACGCCCGCAGCCGGCTCACGCCGTCTGGCGGCGCGACTGCAGGGAGTTGCTCGAGCCGCCCTTCGCGGCCGGTGAGCGCCGGCTGCGACAGGCGCTTCACCACGTGCGCACCCGCCTGGTCACCGTGTGCGATCCCGAGAGCCTGTGTGACGTCGACACACCGGAGGATCTGCAGTCTTTGAACGCCCCGCCGTCCCAGGCGTCCGGCACGGTGGCGGGCCGCCCGACCGATCCTGCCGGCGCCCGATCCGGTGCGTCGCGGCGGAGCGCCTGATGGAGGACTCCGGAACCCCGAACGGCTACGAACTGGTGGAGGGCGAGGCTCGCCTCGCCGAACTCGTCGCCGAGGCGAGCACGGCGCCCGGCTACGCGCTCGACACCGAGTTCCACCGGGAGCAGACCTACTTCCCCCGCGTCGGCCTCGTGCAGCTGGCCTGGGGGGATCGAGTGGTTCTCCTCGATCCGGTGACCACTTCGCTGAAGCCTCTGGTCCAACTCCTCGACAGTCCTGCCACGGCGATCATGCACGCCCCCGACCAGGATCTCGAGATCCTGCGGCAGGTCGTCGGGCGGGTGCCGGCTCGCCTGATGGACACGCAGACCGCGGCGGGATTCTGCGGTCTGCGCTCGGCCTCCCTGCGTGACCTGCTCGCCCGCTTCCTGGATGTCGACGTGGCCAAGGGCGACCGGCTCACGGATTGGCTGCGACGGCCCCTGCAGCCGGAGCAGCTCGCCTATGCGGCGGCCGACGTGCGCCACCTGCCACCCCTCTGGGCGGCCCTGCAGGCCCGCCTGGAGGCCAGCGAGCGCCTGGAGTGGTGCGAGGAGGAGTGCGAGCGGTTGCGCCTCCGTCAGTCGGCCCCGCGCCGCCCCGAGGACGCCTGGCTGCGGGTGCGGGAGCTGCGCAGGCTGCCGAGACGCTCTCAACCGTTGGCGATCGCGGTGGCGGCGTGGCGTGAGCGGCGCGCCGCGCAGTTGGACATCCCGGTCCGCTACGTGCTCAGCGACCTGGCACTGGCCGCGGTCGTGCAGGCGGCTCCGGACTCGGTGGGCGCCCTCGCCGCGGTGCGGGGCGTGGACGGCCGTGCGATGTCGGGGGCGGCAGGCAACGAGCTGCTCGAGGCCATCGCCCAGGCGCGCCGCAGCCCACCACGCGTGCCCCGCAGGACGAAGGGTCCCGACAGGTCGCACCTGCAGCCGGTCGTGGCTCTCGTGTCCGCGTGGCTCTCGCAGGTCGCCCGCGACGACGACCTGGATCCCGCCCTCGTGGCGACGCGGGCCGACCTGACCTCGTTTCTGGACGGCGAGCCGGACGCGCGGCTCGCCGGCGGCTGGCGCTACGAGCGCTACGGCTCACGTGTCGAGGAGTTGCTGGCCGGCAATGCCGCAGTCGCACTCGAGCCCGACGGGAAGCTGCGTCTCGAGAAGCGCTCGGGACGGCCGCTGTGAGCCGCCGGGAGTGCATCGACCGAGCCCCGGCAGGCCTCCTGCTGAAGGTCGGGCGGCAATGATGGAGATGAACGTGACCAGCGCACTAGAGTTGTTGATCCCGCGGGAACGCGCGGTGGTCGTGGCGTTCCTCGCACAACAGACAGAGCCGGGCGCCCGTGGTACGGCGCTCGGCACATCGAGTTCGGAGTTCTGGTTGTGAAGAAGGGACGCCACCGGCGCTACGAGGAAGCCCGAGCGCTGAAGCAGACCAGCGACGGGTTCGACGCGCTGTTCGAGGACGACGAGGAGCCCTGCCCCGAGTGCGGGGCGCTCCCGGGCCACGACTGCCGGTCCTGGTGCGCGCACAGCTCGGACGCCTAGAGCCACCAGACCGTTCACCCTGCCGCCCGCCAGATCCGACGCCTCCCCGAGGCGCCGCCTGCGACAGCCGAGCCCCTCAGCCGCCGGTCTCCTCCAGGATCTCGTCGAGCTTGAGGATGTCGTCCTCGAGCACCAGGCCGACGAACGTGCCGGCGGCGGTGACCACGGCCAGCATCTCGACGTCGGCCGCGTCCATCGCCGCGACGGCGTCGCGGAGGGTCCAGGAGGGGTTCGCCACCGGGAGGTCCGCGGCAACCATGTCCGCCACGGTCGTGGAGTCCCATTCGCTGCGGGGTAGGTCCCCGATCTGGTCCAGGCCGCACATTCCCGCGTACCGGCTGCCGTCCACCACCGCCACCTCGCGCTCGCGACGTCCGAGGACGTGCATCGTCATGAGCTCTGAGATCGTGGCGTCGGGTGGCACGGTGAGGACGTCGGTCCGCAGCACCGACGTGATCGGCAGCGTGAAGCGGCGCTCGAGGTGCCCGAGGCGCTCGGCGGCCTGGTGGGAGGAGACACTGGCCCGGCCCGCCACGAGCTGCGCCACGGCCGCGGCGACCAGCGCCGGGACCACGAACGCCGAACCCTGGCTGGACTCGGCCACGAACATGACCGCTGCGATCGGGGCGCGGTAGCCGGCTCCCAGGAAGGCCGCCAGGCCGAGGGTCGGGTACAGCCCAGTGTCGGTCTGGCCCAGCAACACTCCCACGACGGTGCCCATCAGGACGCCCTGAACGGCCAGTGGGATGAACAGACCTCCGGTGCCTCCCGCCGCGACCGTCCCGAGGGTTGCCACGATGCGGATCCCGAACAGCGCCACGATGAGCCAGACTCCCCGGGGCACGTCGAGCACCCACTCGGCGGACCGCACACCGGGCCCGAGGCTCAGCGGCGACCCGAAGAGCGCGTTCGTGGCGAAGGCCAGCCCGCACAGCAGGCCGCCGGTGGCGACGATGCGGGGCACCGGCCCGACGCGTCCCGGCAGGGCCTTGGCCCAGCGCACAAGCGCCGAGAATCCCCGGCCGCCCAGGCCGGCGGTGACGCCCACAAGCGCACCACCCAGCAGGTCCACGATCGCCAGGGTCCTCACGTCGCCCGCCAGGCCGGGAAAGACCGGACTGGTGTCGCCCAGCACGACGGCGAACATCAGGAAGCTGACGGCGGAGGCCACCAGCGACGGCAGCAGTGCCCGGCGGGTCACGTCGTCCCGGTAGGGCGCCTCGAGGGCGAAGATGACTCCGGTCGCCGGTGCCCGGAAGATCGCTGCCACCCCGGCGGCGGCACCGGCGGTGAGCAGCATCTGTATCTCCTCGCGGCGCAGGAAGCGTTCCAGCAGCCGCCGCAGGTTGTGCGCCAGGGAGGCCCCGGCGAAGATCGAGGGCCCTTCCATGCCCAGCGCGCCGCCGCAGCCGATCGTGGCGGCCCCCGCCAGCAGCTTCGCGGGCAGCTGGCGCAGCGGCAGCCGCGGCGAGCGTTCGTGGAAGGCCTTGATGTACTCGTCGGAGGTGGCCGGCGTGGTGCCGCTCCCGCCGACGACGCGCAGCAGGATCGCGGCCGCGCAGAGCCCGATCAGCGGTGCGATGGCCTGCTGCCACAGCGGCAGCTCGAAGAGCCGCTCCAGCATGATCTCGACGACGACGTGCTCGAAGAGCGCCACCAGCAGGCCCACGCAGACTCCCACTCCGACCGCCGCGCCGAGCACGCGCGGCAAGCGGCCGGCCGGCCGGAAAGAGCGGAGGAAGCGCACCGGAGGCGAGGCTACCGGGCCGGTTGGGCGACTCTGAGAATTATCTCCCGACCGTCCCGCCGCAGCCCCGTGGCCGCGACCCGCCGCGCCGGGGGCAGACTTCGGGGGTGAGCGACATTCCCGATGCCCTCGAGGATCTGGCCGAGCGCCTCGCCCGCATCGCTGCGGACATGGACGACCTGGGTTTCGAGGAGTTGCGCGCCGCCGCCTCGGGCGGTGATCCCAGCCATCTGGCCACCGAGCGACGGCTCCTCAAGGCGCGGCGCGCCGTCGGGCGGGCGATCGCCGCTCTGCGGACCCCCGAAGGCGACGACCCGGTCTCGTTCTGAGTCCTTCGAGCGCTCAGGCGGTGAGTTCGGTGGCCCGCCCGGCGAGGGTCTCGAGGAGCTCGTCGAAGGACTTGGCGAATGCCGCCACCCCTTCGGCCTCCAGGACCTCCGCCACCTCCGCCAGATCCACTCCGACCACCGCCAGGCCGTCCACGGCCCCGGCGGCCTCGTCGAGGTCGGCGTCGATCGTGCGGGTTACGGTGCCGTGGTCCTCGAAGGCCTCGAGGGTCGCCTCGGGCAGCGTGTTCACCGTGTCGGACCCGATCAGGTTGTCGACGTAGAGCGTGTCCGGGTAGGCGGGGTTCTTCGTGGAGGTGGAGGCCCACAGGGGACGCTGCAGCCGGGCGCCGCGTGCGGCGAGCGCCTCCCAGCGCGGTCCGGAGAAGCGACGCCGGAAGATGTCGTAGGCCAGCTTGGCCTGCGCCACCGCGATCCGGCCGCGCAGGGCGAGCGCCGCCGCAGTCCCGGCGGCTTCCAGGCGCCGGTCCACCTCGGTGTCCACACGGCTCACGAAGAACGAGGCCACGCCCGAGATGTCGCTCAGATCCCCCGAGCGACTCTCCAACCCGCTGAGGTACGCCTCGATCACCTCCTCGTAGCGCGGCAGCGAGAAGATCAGCGTGACGTTGATGCTGCGGCCGTCGGCGGTGAGGGTGCGCACCGCGTCGACACCGGCTGCGGTCGCCGGCACCTTCACGTAGAGGTTGGGGGCGTCGATCCTCCCATGGAGTTCCCGGGCCGCCTCGGCGGTGGCGGCGGCGTCGTGGGCCAGTTCGGGCGCCACCTCCACCGACACGTAGCCGTCGGTGCCGGCGCTGGCGTCGTAGGTCGGGCGCAGCACGGAGAGAGCGGCACTGATGTCACTCGTCACGAGGTGCCAGTAGCTCTCCTCGGTACCGGCTCCGCCGGAGGTCAACTCCGCCAGATCGCGGTCGTAGGCATCGCCGGAGGTCATCGCCTTCTGGAAGATCGTGGGGTTGGAGGTGATGCCGCGGCAGCCCCGCTCCACCCAGCGGGCCAGCTCGCCGCCGGTTATCCAGCTCCGCTTCAGGTTGTCCAGCCAGGGGCTCTGCCGGCCCACCTCGTGGAGTTCGATCAGCCTGCTCATGACAGCTCCCTCCTCCCGGCGGCCCCCTGCGGCACCGGCCGGGCGCCCAGCAGTTCCTTGGCCGCCGCCACGACCCGATCCGTGTTCATCCCCAACTCGGCGAGGACGATGTTGCCCGGCGCGGAGGCGCCGAATCGCTCCACCCCCAGGGCGCGGTCCACCCAGCGTTCCCAACCCTGCGTGACGCCCGCCTCCACCGCCACCGACGGCCTGTCGGGTGGGATCACGGCCTGCCGGTAGGCGGCCCGCTGGGCGGCGAACAACTCCCAGCAGGGCATGGACACCACCGCTGCGGCGATGCCCTCGGCCGCCAGTCGCTCGGCCGCGCCGACGCACAGCGCGACCTCACTGCCCGAGCCGACCAGCGTCAGCGCCGCCCCCGCGGGCTCGTCCAGCACGTAGGCGCCGAGGGCGACCCCCTCGGGGCCGGTCCCCGCCAGCACCGGCGTGCCCTGGCGCGTGAGGATGAGCGCGGTCGGGCCGTCCGCGTCGAGGGCGACCCGCCAGGCCCCCAGGGTCTCCGGTGCGTCCGCGGGGCGAATGACCGTCAGGTCGGGAATGGCTCGCAGCGCGGCCACGTGCTCCACGGGCTGGTGCGTGGGTCCGTCCTCGCCGACCCCCAGCGAATCGTGCGACCAGCAGAACACCGCCCTGGCGCGGGACAGGGCCGCCAGTCGCACCGCCGGGCGCATGTAGTCGCTGAAGACCAGGAAGGTGCCGCCGACGGGCAGCAGGCCGCCGTGACGGGCGACCCCAACCATGGCCGCGCCCATGGCGTGCTCGCGGACGCCGTAGAACACCTGGCGCCCG
>JAPPKQ010000272.1 GCA_028819945.1 bacterium
GAGCAGGCCGTCCACCTCCGAGACGCCCGGCGGCGCGGCGCTGCGCCCCAATGCCAGGTCGGTGGTGATCTCGGCCGGCACCTCGGGGTCGAGACCGGCATCCCCCAACAGGGAGCGGTAGATGCCGCCGACCCGCGAGGCGACCAGCGAGCCGATGATGGCGATCGAGAGGAGTTGGCCGAGCTGGATCGCCACGGTGTGCGCCCCCGAGACGATCCCGCCGCGGGAGGCGGGCGCGGCGCTGAGCGCCAGATGCAGCGAGACCGCCGGGAACACCGACATTGCGGCTCCGACCAGCGCCAGGGCGAGACCGACGACGGGGTACGGCGACGTGGGGGTCATCCGGGAGACCAGCACCAGGCCGGCCACCTCCAGCAGCACGGCCGACCCCAGCATGCGGCCGAAGCCGAAGCGTTCGAGCAGGCGCATGGCGAAGGGGGAGATCAGGGCGGCCACGACGCCGAACGGCATGAACGCGGCGCCGGCCACGAGGGGCGAGAACCCGAGGATGCCCTGCAGGTAGGTGATCACGAAGAACATCGTCCCGACCACCGAGACGATCGCCAGCAACATGATGATGAGGCCCGCGGCGAGGCGCCGGCGGTCGATCCCCACCGCGGGGCGGGCGCCGGCCCCGCGGCGCAGGGCCGCGGTCATGAGTGCCAGCACCCCCAGGCCTCCGAGCACCCGCCACAACACCGGGCCGGAGCTCCAGCCCTCCTGGCCGGCGCTGATGAGGCCCCAGATCAGCAGGGCCAGGCCGACCGAGCCCGCAAGACTGGGCAGCACCCGCAGGTCGGTTGCGGTCGACGGCGCCGGATCCTCCCGCGCACCGATCAGCACGGGCACCAGAGCGGCCAGTGCGAAGCCGCACGACAGCCAGAAGATCGACCACCACGGCCATGCCCGCAGCAACAGCCCCCCGATGAGGGGGCCGATCGCCGAACCCCCGAGCGCACCGGTGAACCAGAGGCCCAGCGCGACGTTGAGCGGCCGCCCGGCAGGCAGGTGCACACGCAGCAGCGCCACCGAGGCCGGGAAGGCCAGTGCCGCGCCGGTGCCCGACACCGCCCGCAGGCCGATCAACAGTCCCATGCTCCCGGCGAAGGCGCTGCCGACCGTGCCGGCAACGAAGAGCGCCAGCCCGCAGCGGAGCATCAGCGAGGCGCCGAAACGGTCCGTCAGCCCGCCCCCCAGCATGACCAGTGCCGCCAAGGGGAGGAGGAATCCCGAGAACATCCACTGGGTTGCGGAGAGGTCGGCGCCGAGCGCCTCGGCGATGGTCGGCGCCCCCAGCAGAACCGTCGCCTGGTCGAGATTCAGGACGAGGCTGGTGAGTGCTCCTGCTGCGGTCACCCACCAGTGGGATCGCTCAACTGTCATGCGCGGTCAGGGCACCCGCGCCGGACTGGTCACTCTCCCTCGATGCGGTCCACGAAGGACATCACGGCCTCGGAGAATTCCTTCGGGAACTCCGGCACGACGGCCACCCAGCCGCGGATGTCAGGCTCGGGGCCGGGGATCTCCACGTACTCGCTGTGGGGGATCGCGGCGTGCGCCTTCACCGTGTAGGAGTACAGAACCTCCTCCTCCACGTTGAGGACCAGGACCGGACACTGCAGCTTGGGGTACGCCGCGTAGTGGTCGTACTGCACCACAGCGACGTAGGTCCACCAGTAGTTCGGTCCTGCCTGCAGCTTGGCGATGAGCTCGCGGAGGTATGTCTCGCCGTCGTTCTCGGTGGCGAAGTGGGCCACGTAGTCCAGGATGTCGTTCGCCAGGAACTCGCCCTTGCCGTCGGGCGCCCATCCCGACTTCAAGTCGTCACGGGCCAGCCACTCGTCGCGCTCGGTCTGGTCGTCCACGGCGAGGATCGGTGCGATCACGAGGCACTTGACGCGTTCGGGAGAGTTGGCCGCCACGTCCACCGCGATGCTGGCGCCTGTGTGGAAGCCGACGATGTTCGCCTGCTCGTACCCCAGGTGGTCCAGCAGGCCGATGACAGCCCGGGAGTAGTAGGGGATGCCCTCGGTCGGTTGCTCGGCGGGATGGTCGGACATCCCGAAACCGGGCGTGTCCATGACGATCGTGTGGTAGCGCTCGGCGAAGTAGGGGATCGCCCTCAACCACATGACCGAACTGCTGGCGGTCTGGTGAAGCAGGATCAGAGGAGGGCCCTCGCCGGCCTCGATGTAGTGAACCTGCCCGACTGCGGTGTCGGCGTACCCTCGCCTCATCAGTCCCCCTCGCAACAGTCCGGGTGCACGGCGTGGGGTACAGTACCCCGCGCACCGGACGCCGGTGGCGTAGGGGCCGGCGGCGGAGGGGATCACGATGCTGGAAGCGGAGGGGACGAGCCGCCGGCTCATCAGCACTCGTCACGGCCATGTGCACGTGCGCAGCAACGGCGAGGGCGAGCCGCCGCTCGTGCTGTTGCACATGGGACTCTCGTCGGGTCGGATGTACCGCCACATCACGCCGCGGCTGTCCGCCGGGCGCCGGGTGATCGTGCCCGACCGCCTCGGGTTCGGGTGCTCGGACCACCCGCGGCCCGGCCTGTCCCTGGGCGACTATGCCGACTCCACGATCGACGCGCTCGACGCGATGGGGATCGGCCGGTTCGACGTCGCCGGTGTCCACACCGGCTCGTGCGAGGCGATCGATCTGGCGGTCCGCTACCCGGACCGGATCCGGCGGATCGCGGTGGTGACCGTGCCGGTGTTCTCGCCGGAGGAGATCCCCCAGTACAAGGACAACTACCTGCACGAGCCGAAGCCCGACGCCGACGGCACCCATCTCGACTGGTACTGGCGCTGGTGGCGCGACGGCGGCTTCGGCGGCGCGGCCGAGCGGTCACGCGCCTGGTCGCCCGACCTGCTGCACGAGTTCATGATGGACCATCTGGGGGCGCAGCCCGATCCCTGGATGACCTACCACGCTGTCTTCGATCATCCCACCGGCGAGTACGTCTCGAAGATCCGCCAACCGTTCCTGGTAGTCGACGTCCACGACGATCTGACCGCCCAGACAGCTCGGGCGATGCCGTTGCTGCCGGCTCACACCCGCGTCGTCTCGCGCCCGGATCTCACCGACGTGCTGGAGCTCTTCACGACCGCCGCCGACGAGATCGCAGGCTATTTCGAGGAGTTCTTCGGCTGACCCGGTGCAGATCCGAAGCACTCGGGGGATTCTCCCGCGTCGCCGATACTGCGGGTCCCCTTTCCCGAGGATCGGACGGCGGCGGTGGACGACAAGCAATCGCCAGACACCAGGGAGAGCCCATGAGACTTCCGACGAACGACCGCTACGACTACGTGTCGATCAAGGACCGCGTTCCCTACGACTGGCCCAACGGGACCCGTCTCGCCGTCTGCCTGTCGAACAACGTCGAACACTTCGCCTTCAAGGCGGGCATGGGCCTCAACGATTCGGCGGTGAGCGCGCCGGCCGACTACCGGAGCTATGCCTGGCGGGACTACGGGAACCGGATCGGCATCTGGCGCATGTTCGACACCTTCGACGAGCTGGACCTGCCGTGGTCGCACAACGTCAACTCGACGGTGATGGGGCTGTACCCCGACATCGTGGCGAAGATCATCGAGCGCGGCGACGAGATCATCGCCCACGGGCGGACGAACTCCGAGCGCAGCGACGGCCTCTGGGAGCCCGACGAGGCCCGCCTCATCGCCGAGACCACCGAGGTCATCACGCAGCACTGGGGCCGTCGCCCGACCGGCTGGATGGGCCCGTACATCGCCGAGTCGGCTGTCACCAGCGACCTTCTCGTGGAGGCCGGCTACAAATACACGCTGCAGTCCCCGTGCGACGACCAGCCGATCTGGCTCAGAACCAGGTCGGGGCCGCTGCTCAGCATCCCGTACCCGCTGGAGTTGAACGATGTCGGCGTCTACGTGCGGCGGCACCACCCGGCGCCGGTGTTCGCGGAGATGATGATGGACCAGTTCGACGAGATGCTCCGCCTCGCCGACGAGCAGCCGCTGGTGTACTCCATCTCTCTGCACACGTTCCTGGTCGGCCAGCCGTTCCGCCTGAAGCACCTGCGGGCCGCCCTCGAGCACATCGCGGCGCGCCGAGACGACGTGTGGCTGGCGAAACCGGAGGACGTCGCGGCCCACGTGATGAGCCTGCCGCCCGGCATCGTCCCCGGAAGCGGCGCTCCGGCCGGCTGAGCGCCGCGGCCCGACAACCCCGGGCGGTCGCCCCGGCGCGGGCGCAAGCGGCTGTCGGCGGTGCCGCGCGAACGCCCGGTTGCGACTGGTCCGCCCGGTTGCGACGGCCCGGCGGCAATCGCCTATTGCTGGGCGACCTCGTGGTGGCGGTGGGGGCAGAGTCTGCTGGTTGTCCAGGCGTGCCACCCTGTGAGGTCGGGATCGTTGACCAGCAGGGCCGCGGCGCCGATGTTCACCGCAGGATCGAGGTACGTCTCGTCGTCGCGCCCGAACCACTTGACCATCCGCTCGTGATATTCGGACCCGATCCACCAGTCCGAATTGATCTGCATCAAGCCGAACGAGCCACGTCCCGGGTCGTCGGGGTTCATGCTGTCGGGGTCGCCGCCTGACTCGTAGGAGATGACGCACAACGCCGTGGAGGCATCGATCGGGTCGAAGACTGCGCACACAGTCGGCGCCCACCGCATCACCGCACCGGGGTCGACGACGTCGCTGAGCACCGGCCTCCCTTCCGGGCACGGCTCCTCGTCAGCGGGGGCCGTGACCCCGGCCTGCTGAAGAGAGAACCATATGCTGGTGATTTCCGGCGCCGAGCATCCCTGGAGCGCCGCCGCCGCGCACAGTCCGGCGATGCACACCGCGACGACCCGGAGGCGCGCCGACGATGCTCGCCGTTTGGGTTCGTCGGGTCCAGCAAGGGACGCCGCGAACACGCGGTGCCGGAGCACTCGTCGCAGTTCGAGAATCGAAGAAGGGTAAGAGTCCCAGTCGGGTGAGTCCACTCGAGATTATGTGACATATGTCAAACCGACCACTCTGTGGAATATGTGAAGCGTCCTGCTATAGCGGTTCGCTTGTCGAGACTGCCAGGCGTTCGACCGGTTGGCCGGTGATGTCGGCGATGAGCTCGAAGTCCTTGTCCAGGTGCAGGACGGTCAGTCGGGACAGTTCGGCGATGGCGGCGATGAGCAGGTCCGGGATCGACGGTGCGCGGTGGTGCCCGGCCCTTGCCAGCGCTCGCTGCACCACCATCGCTCGGTCCTCGCCGGCGGGTGTCAGGTACTCGAGGGGCATGGCGCTGAGGGGTGGTTCGGTGACGCTCCGTCGGAGGTCTTCGGCTGAGCGGGCCGAGAACCCCACCTCGAGAAGGGTGAGCGTCGAGATCCGTACCAGCCCGCGGCCTATGCGTGAGGCCCACTCCGCCGCGTCGGAGCTCGAGGCGAGCCGCACCAGCGCAGACTTGTCGATCAGCCAGCTCGTCACGTCCACCCGCGCGCCCGGCGCCGACGTCGTGGGCACTGCATCGGTGCCGACTCGTCGTTCAGACGGCCGGTCACGTCCACGCGGAGTGCATCACATCGGTGTCAGCGAGGTCGCAGAAGGTCTCCCCGAAGCGGCGCAGCGACTCCACGGTCACGTCGCGGCCGCCAGCGGCGCGCTCACGCTCCAGCAATCTCCGCAAGTACTCCACCCGAGAGAGGCCCACTGATCTGGCGTTCACCTCGATTGCCGCAACAACGTCATCGGGAACGTCCCGCACAAGGATGTCGGCCACGAGTCACCTCCAATGGTCGGGTCCATATGACGATATCTCACGATAACAGCAGTTTGTCGCTTGGAGACTCGTTGACCCGATCAGTGCCCGACTTGCTTGTGCCCAGCTTGCCGGACGCGGCTAGTGGTAGTCCGCGTCGGTCATGGGAGTGTCGGTCAATATTTTGGGTGATCGACACCCAATATCTTGGGGTATCACCTTCGTGGTCGATGAGCAGGCCCGTCAGTTCCCCACGCGGAGCGCATCACGTCGTCGGCGGGGTCGCAGAAGGTCTCCCCGAAACGGTCACCCCGCGTCAGATGAGAGGCGTTTGGGCCGGAGCGGCTTTCCTCTCGACCTTGGGTGCCTGCTTGGCTTCGGCAGGGACCGGGAGGATCTCGGCGGCCTCGAGGTCGGCGACGGTGACCTGCGGGCCGTCGATGATTGCCTCAAGCAACTCTGCCTGCTCCGGCTCTAGGTTGACGAGCGCGGTGAGCGCGTTGAGGATGTCGAGAAGCTCGATGTCCCACTCCGGTCGCCAGCCGTTGGTCGAAATCGACTCCAGCGAGTCCGGGTCGCGGTTGCCCGTGCGGGCCCGCCGGTAGTTGAACCACGACCTGACGACGTTCCGGCCAGAGACCTCGTAGCTGTGTACTGCTGGGGTGACCTTCTCAAAGGTGCCCTCGCCGATCCGCAGCTCACGCCGCTCGGTGTCGTAGGAGAGTGTCCGATTGAGGGTTCCCTCGCCCGTCTCGAGGCGCAGTCGCGGTCCGTCTGGCAAGCGAACCGATCCAGCAGGACGACCGTCATTGCCGTCGATGCAGCGTTCCCCGAACGTGTGCGCCCAAACGACCCGGCGCCCGGTCCCGACCGCCATCGACCAGTAGTCGCGGTCCGCGGTCAGCGGCACCCGCAGACCCGGCGTGTAGGGCGAGATCTCGTTGAGCCAAGCCGTGTACGCCGGGTGGGCACACACGCCGGCGATGTAGGCGAGCAGGTCCTCCGGCGCCACGATCACGCCGAACCGCTGGGTGAGATGACCGAGCAACCCTGGCGCGATATTCGCCGTTGTTGCGGTGCTGTCGCGCCAGAGCGGGAATGCTCGGCCGCCCCGCCCGTGGTAGTGATCCTGACTCGGAAGCAAGTGTGTGAATGTGGCGGCTGGTCCGCCAGCGGGGTGATCGTTCTCGATACAGGTCAAATGGATCTGCTGGCTGCTTCGGACCTCCCAGAGCGGCGGTCGAGGTCTGTCGAGCACGCGTGCGTCCGGGATGATCCACTGACGGTCGAACGATCGCCAACTGAGACTGATTGGTGTGGGACATGGGTTGGTCTCCATCGAGATCGGGGTTGCCACAGCCTCATTGGGGAAGTCGGGAAGATTCGTGCTGAAGCGTCGTTCGATCGTGTTCGGCCCATTCTCCTTGAACAGGACCCGTTTCCTTTTCGCGTCCGATTCTGAAACGAGTTCGTCCCAACGGTCTCTCAGAGTCTTCGAATCCTGAGCGGTGGGCCAGCCTCGGTTTGCCTTAACTCCCGGAGTTGACCATGGAAGCAGGTCGTGAACGGACGGGCAGTGTCGCCAAGCCCCCTCTCCCGCAGGCTTGAACGCTGCCCGCAATCTCTGCGGGCACCGGGTCCATGTGGCTGCCGCGTCATCGTTGACGCCGATAGCTTCCAGTTCCGCGAACTTGGTGTCTCGGACGCCGGGAGTGACCTCGCGGAACCAGACCGTGGCCGGCGTCTCATCGGTCTCTGACGAGCGGGCGGCGCAGACGACAGCGATCTCGTGCTGCACCTGCTCGAACATCCGGGTCGGCACGTCCGGCTGGTGTCCCTCGGGTGAGAGCGACACGACCCAGATCTCGGAGCACCACTGCCGCAGCCAGGCGCGCATCTGCTGGAACCCGTCCCCGTTCAACCACCCCGCCGTCGTCACGAAGCACACGACGCCCGGCGATTTGGTGCTTCCGTTGCTGGCGTTCTCGAGGACCTTCCACGTTGCCCAGCGCCAGAAGTAGACAAGTACGTTCGACATTTTGTATACGTGGGCACCGACGCCCCAGTCGGCTGGCGGCTTCCAATCGTCGAGGATGGGCGGCAGATCAGTGTTGGGATTTCCACTCTCAACCCAGCCGCCGAGTCCTTTCGCTCGCTCGCGGTACGGCGGGTTGCCGATGGCGACCATCACCGGCGTGTTCTTCTTCAGATCATTCGCGGCACGGCGCTCTCGACTGATCGGCTCGTAGATCGACCCCAGCCGGACCTCCTCGGTGT
Organism: bacterium; assembly: GCA_028819945.1. Classification (GTDB taxonomy): domain Bacteria; phylum Actinomycetota; class Acidimicrobiia; order Acidimicrobiales; family CATQHL01; genus VXNF01. The sequence continues at coordinate 8,005 of JAPPKQ010000272.1, forward strand.
AGGGGTCGGCGAGTGTGTCCGCCAGTAGCACGCGCGGCGCTCGGTCCACACCGTGGCGTCGGAACCGCGCGCCGGTACGGAACTGCGCCACGCTGTACGGCCCGGCTTGCAATTCGAGTCCGACGAGCCGCCTTGCAGCACCCCGTAGCGCACCGGCCACGGCCCCGGCGCCGTCGCGCTCCTCGATGGTGGAGGCGATGCGGTCAATGATCTGGAGCAGGAAGGTGCCGGTCCCCACGGCAGGATCGATGACCGTCACTGCTTCTCCGGCGAATCCCGAAGGTTGACCGAGCCGCGACACGAGCACCTCGTCGACCAGGCGAACCATGAACTTCACCAGTTCGGCGGGTGTGTAGTACGAGCCAGATTCCTTGCGCAGGTCGGGGTCGTACTGGGCGAGGAAGTCCTCGTAGAAATAGAGCCAGTCGCCCGCATCGTTCAGGAGAGCCGGGTCGGTAGCGGCGAGCAGCGAGAGCAGCGACTCGACGGCGGGCTCGATGGGCCCTATTGCACTCTCGGAGCACAGCACCCGCAGCGCCGTGGGGATCAGGCCCGCCGCCGCGTCCAGCGCCCTGGTCGCCTGCGCCACCCGCTCAGCGACGCTGCCCGCAGCGGCCGGCCCCGCCCCGGCAGCGCCTCCGAAGTCCGCAGCGAGCCCGTCAGCGGTCGGGCCGTCCGGAGTCGTGGCGCGATCCGCCCCGCAGGCAGCGGCTCCGGCGATCTCAGCGGGCTCGGCCTCCCCAGCGGGTTGCGCCCCGGCGGTGCCTCGGTCCTCGGCGCCGAGCCCGGAACCGGCGGCCCGCGCGGCGATCAACCCGAAGGCGATGGTCTGGGCGTAAGCGTCGGCGAACTCGGCGTCGCTCGCCTCGGGGAACAGCAGCGAACGCCAATCCTCGGCCACGGCTTCGAGGCCCTTCGATCCGCCGGACTCGAGCGCGCCGAGGATCTGGTTGCGCAGCACCCGGCAGAGCCGAGCCGTGGTCCGGGCGAGTTCCCGGGCCGTCGCCGGTGCCTGCGGCGAGTCGGCGCAAAACGCGTCCAGCAGGTGCATCAGGTCGGCCGCGTCGATCTTGGCGCCGGCGATCCCCTTGCCGGGCGCGGTCCAGGCTGTGGCCCGGGCCACCTGCTGTCCGTCCTGCCAGAGGAGCCAGTCGATCCCGTCTGTGTAGAGAAGGTTCGGCAGGTGACGGAGTTGCAGCCACTGGTCCAGGTTGTGTCCCGTGAACTCGTCCGGGGCGACTCCCGCACCGGGCGCCTTGAGTTCGATGTGCCCGACGACGAGCCCGCCCCGCATCACGGTGTAGTCGGGCCGGGCGCCCGCAACCGCGCCGGAGATCTCCCCGGCCAGAACCAGCTTCGGGTAACCCAGATCCTCGGCGACAGACTCCACCAAAGCCTGGACCGGCGAACGTAGGTGATCCTCCAGAGGAATGCCGTCGTTCGCGGCAGCTGCGGCGGCGACCTTCGTGCGGAGGTACGCATAGTGGCGCCCTGCGGTCTCGACAGCCGACGTCGTCTGGAATGTCATGGCCTCATCGAGGTTAGGGGTGCCGCGATCGGGTTGTCAGCCCGGAGACCGTGGCCGAGCAGCGGCGGCTCGGCCGTCGGGGCACCCCACGCGCGGGTGGTGTGTGCCGATCTCCGACGTAGCACCCGGAGTAGAGCAGGGACGCCGGAGCCAACGGACTCGGCCACTCAAACCGGCGCCTCCGCTTGTCTATCGAGCTCTACCACGAACCCCGCGAGCCCATCCGTCGGGTCGCGTCCCCGCACCTCCAGACTCCGCTTCTCGGAGATTCCGGACTCCACTTTGCGGAGATTTCAAACTCCATTTTATAGAGATTCCGGACTCCACTTTGCGGAGAATCCGGTGCTGCGCGAGGCACCTGGATTCCGGCCTTCGCCGGAATGACACTCGGCGAGGATCGGGCGGGCTGGGGCTCGTCAGCCCGTGTGGCCGATTCGGGCGCTGAGGACGTCCCGCAGGCTCACTATCCCGAGCAGTTCGTCGCCCTCCAACACGGGGAGGTGGCGGAACCCGCCGGAGAGCATCATCTCCGCCGCCTCCTCGGTGTCGATCTCGGGGGAGCAACAGATGGGCTCGGGGGACATCCAGCGCGAGATCGGCTCGGCGGCCATGTCCGTGGGCTTGGCGGCGGCGCGCAGCACGTCGCGCTCGGTGAGGATGCCGCTGAGCATGGCGCCGTCCACCACGAGCACCGACCCGATGTGCCGTCGCACCATGTGCCGCGCCGCCTCGACCATCGGGGTGGAGCCGGGCAGGGTCACCACCCCGGTGCTCATGACCGCCCGCACCGAAGCCATGTCAGCCCGAGCCGCCGGTCTCGTCGTAGCCGCTGCCGTCGCCCGGCTGTGAGGGCGTGTCGAGATCCTGGTTGAGGCGCCGCCAGAGGGCGCCGGCCCATCCCACCGTGTGGGGCCACTCGCGCCAGAAGGACTGCAGAGTGGCGGCGTCGATCTCGGCGGCGGCCTCCTCGGGGGTGACCTCACGCGCCAAGGACTCCAGCAGGCTCATCGCATCGAGCAGCTTCTCGGACGGGTCGGACATCGGCGGCCTCCTTGCCGAAAGTCTGCCACATGTTCCCGACGTCGCAATTGTCGCGCCGCCGACGATCGGTCGGTGCCGCAGTGACCTGCCCGGCGTGTGCGCAATGGTCAGGGTATGGCCGGCTTTCCCGCTGCTGGATTCGGGCCCCGGATCGAGTCCGGGGCAGGCTCTGCGCCGGAATGACGTGCGCGGGTTGTCGCGGTGGGTGCTCAGACGCCGGCGGGAACCCAGGCGCAGTGGAATCCGTAAGGGACCCGGTTGGGGAGGGTCACCGTTGCGAGCGGCCCCGAACCGACGGCGTCAGCGGCCAGGATGACCACCTCGCTGCCGTGCCGCGCGGCGTCGTAGACGACGGTCAGCACGTAGCCGTCGCCCTCCTCGGCGTCTTCGTGACGCGGTACGAACACCGCCTCGCTGGCGTAGCGGGACGGACCGAAGTGGTGGTGTTCGCTGGTGCCGGCCACCAGGTCGAGCCGCACCACGCGGTGCCCGTGGGAGACGCTGCCGGTCTCCTCGTCCACCAGCGTGGTCACGTAGGCGTAGCGGTTGGGTCGTCCGAGGAGCCGCTCGTCGATGCGGGGGAAGTCGCAGCGGACGTCGAAGAGGGTCTCCTCCCGGACCGAGCCGTCGCCGAGCCCCAGCCTCCAGCGGTGCACCATGGCCGGCACGTCGAAGCGATTCGAGGACGTGTCCCAGACGGAGTCGTAGCGGCATGCGTCGAGGGTGATGCGCCCGAACATCTCGCAGGCGTTGACCGTGTGGAAGACGTAGCAGGGATCGATCTCGAACCACTGCACGTCGCTGCCGGCGCGTGCCATGACCCCGAGGCGGGCGCCGTGATCGGGGTCCCAGCGGTAGGGGAGGCCGCCATCGGCCTCTGGATCCCGCACCACCGGCAGGTCCATGAACACCACGTGATCGGACGTGATCGCGAAGTCGTGCATCATCACCGGCCGCGGCAGGTCGATCACGGCGGTGCCGGTGAGCGTGCCGTCGCTGTCGAAGCGGAGGTAGGTGAGCTGCGGTTCGACCTCGGAGACAGCGAACGCCAGCATCTCGCCGGTGCGCGGGCAGATCTTGGGGTGTGCGGTGAGGTTGCGCACCGCGCCGCCGAAGTCGACCGGTCCGACGGTCTCCAGGTCGGAGGTGACCTCATACGGGCGGTGGCGCTCCTCGAGGGCCAGGATTCGCCCCCCGTGGACCACCACGTTGGTGTTGGCGGGCGAGTGGTCAGGATCGTCGTGGTTGCCGTTCAACTCCATCAGGCGTGGCGTGCGCACCCAACGGCTGCGGTAGCGCACGGCGCGCCCACCGCGCAGCAGCAGGCCGTGCAGCATCCCCTCGCCCAGGAACCAGTGCGGCGAGTCGCCGCGGGGCGGGTTGGGGCCGGCATGGATCAGCATGCCGTGCAACTCCTCCGGGATGCGGCCGCGGACCGGCAGGTCGAAACCTTCGGTCTCGTCGGGGAGGGGGCCGTGGTTGCCCCTCAACCACCAGGGCTTCTCAGCGTCTCCTGCAGTTCTGGCCGCCACGATGGCCGGATACTAGCGATGCGGGCGCCTTGCCGCACCGCACCCGAGAGCCTTCGGCCGGAGTCGGCGGCGCGCCTCGCCGGCGGCGTTCGGTCTCCCTGCGACGGTGCCCGAGGGGATGACCCGCCGGCGCCGGGGCCGTGGCGAGCGGCCATGTCTTCGCAGCAGCCGCGCGAGGGTCGTCCCTCCGGCGCCGGGGCGGTGGCCCGTAGGCTCCGGCGATGCTCCGGTCGGGCGCAGGCCGATGCTCACGCTGAGCGGCTTCGAGATCGCCGCCGCGGTGGCGGTCATGGCGGTGGGCGCCGCTGTGCAGGGCAGCGTCGGCTTCGGCATGAACGTCGTGGCCGCACCGATCCTCATCCAGATCAACCCCGACCTCGTGCCCGGCCCACTGCTGGCGGCCGCCTTGGTGATGAGCCTCATGGTGGCCCGCCGGGACCGCTCGGGGATCAACCGGCCGGCGCTCACCTGGGCGCTCGCCGGGCGCATGCCCGGAGCGGTCTTGGGCGTGTTCCTGCTGGTGAGAGTGTTCTCGGACTGGAGCCTGTCGGTGTTCCTGGCGTCTGTGATCCTGGTCGGCGCCGGCCTGTCGGTGGCGCCGGTCCGCCTGCCGCAGGGACGTCCGGTGATCGCGCTCGGGGGCTTCGTGTCGGGCGTGGCGGGGACCACCACCGGGGTGGGCGGCCCGCCGATGGCGCTCGCGCTGCAACACGTCCCGCCGCGCCAGTTACGGGGCACGATGTCGGTGTACTTCCTGTTGGGTGCGTCGTTCTCGCTGGGGTTGCTGGCGGCGTGGGGCCAGTTCGGCACCCGGCATCTCGTCGCCGTGGGGATCCTGGTGCCGGGCCAGCTGCTCGGCTACGTGCTCTCGGGACGCCTGGTGCCGGTGCTGGAACGCGGCTACACGCGCCCCGCGCTGCTGGTGATCTCGGTCGCCGCAGCACTCAGCGTGCTGGTACGCGCCCTGATCTGAGCCCTCGTGCAGGCGGTGTGACCGGCGCCCGCTACGCGGTCGGCTGGATCTCCCCCGGTCGCACCGAGCGGTTCTCGGCCGCGGACAGATAAGCCGCCTGCACGAGGCGCAGGGTGTTGAGGTTGTCGCGGCCGCTGGTGGGGGGCTCGGTGTCGTCGTCGATGGCGCCCATCAGCGAGGAGATCGGCCCGACGAAACCCTCGGGGATCCAGCGTCCCGGAAGCTCGGTCTCGAAACCGCCGGCCGGGTCGTCGTGCGCCGACCAGCGCACCGTGTCGGCGCGCCCGTGGGGGTAGTCGTAGGAGAGCCCCATGGTGCCCGAGGCGACTCCCTCGGTGCCCAGGACGCGCACCCGTCCGAACACGTCGTCGCTCCGGTCGTTGTGGTCGACGGCCACGAAGGCCTGCAACCCGGAGGCGTAGTCGAGGACGGTGACCGTCTGCGTCTCCGCGCTCGGCGCCTGCGCCGGCTGACGGGTGTGTCGACTCGTGACCCACTCCGGCTCGCCCTGCGCCCCGAGCAGGAAACGCAGGCCGTCGAGGTAGTGGATGCTGTGGTACATGACCTCCAGCCGGGGCACGTCCATCAGCCAGGGCCACAGCTCCCACGGATTCACCTGGGACTCGTGTACTAAGGCGGCGGTGGGCGTGCCGATCCGGCCCTGTGCGATTAGCGTGTGCATCGCCCGCACGACCGGGCTCCAGCGGTACTGCTG
>JAPPKQ010000465.1 GCA_028819945.1 bacterium
AGCAGGCGACCGGCGAACCCGACCCGGCCGCTACCGGGCGCGCCGAGCAGACCGGTGAGCCCGGTCCGGCGGCCGGCGGGGCCGAGCCCGCAGCCGCATCGTCCGCCGAACCGGCCGGGGACGACTCCTCGCAGGCCGACCGCCGGACCGTCGATCCTCCCGCAGCCGCCCAGAGTCCGCCGGGCCCGCAGCCCGAATCCGCCGTGCGCGCGCCGGCCTCCCCGACCCCCGAGGACGTTTCCACCGGCCCCGCTCTCGTCTGGACCGAGGTGCCCATCGACCTCGGCGCGGGTTCGAACGATTCACTTGAACTGCTGTCCCTCGGCGATGGGAGGATCCTCGCCCTGGCCCGCGGTGAGAGCGGCAAACGGCTGGCGCTCACCGCCGACGGCACCGCCTGGAGCAGCGTCGAACTGCCCGGAGGAGCTTTCCCCCACCGGATCGCCGTCTCCGGGGATCGCTGGGTGATCGCCTCCGACCACTGGGATCCTGGCACCGAACCTCCGACGGCCGACGCCACCCGAGTCCACGTCTCCGACGACGGCGGGGAGACCTGGAACGAACTGGGACTCGACGCAGAGCGCGAGCAGGGGCTGCCGCGGCACTGCGTCGAGCAGTCGGCGGTGCAGGACGTGCTGGCGTCGGGCGAGCACGTGGTGGTGCTGATGTCGCTGCGCAGGCTGCTGGACATCGAGGCGATCCTCGCCGAGCGCGGTCTCATCGCAGCGGGCACGCCCGCCACCGAATGGCGGCGCATCGGGGACACCCTCACCGTCCGCCTCGGCGACCCCGCCGAGTGGGACCTCGGCGACGAGGATCAGGTCCTGGACGTCGAGCTGGGCGAACTGGGCCTCACGTCCGAGCAACTCCACGACTGCGACGGTTACGCCTCGGGGCGTGTCGTCGTGCTGGCGGGCGGCGGATCGGCCGTCTCCCGGGTCGCCGAGTACGAGGGGTGGGTCTCCTCGGCGGTGGCCACCGAGGACGGCTTCGCTCTGGTGGTCGTCGCCGACGGCGAGGTCCGGCGGCTCACCTCCACCGACGGGCTCGGCTGGGTCCGGGTCGCCACCGGCGAGTCGGGCTACGGCACGGTGGCCCGCGGCCGCGACGGCAGCATCTGGCTGGGCGAGAACCGGGACGGCTTCGAGATCAGCCGCGGCACCGTCGACTCCGCCCCCCGGCTCGTCGCCGCCTTCGACACGTTGGAGCCGCTGGGGGTTCTGTCGGCCGGACCGGCGGGGGTGGCCGCCTCGGCCTGGAGGCTGCCCGAGGAGTTCCGCGACCGGATCACCGCCACCACGTTCACCAAGGACGGCTACGAGTTGCGGCTGAGCGCCGACGGGGTGTCGTTGTGGGATGTGGCCGGCGGCGTCGCCGTCCATGAGTTCTCCGCCGAGCAGATGGAGTCCGACGAACCCCCCGAGGGGGTGCGCGAGGAGAGGGGAGACGACGGTTCGGTCTCCGTCGCGTTCGACGACCCGGCAACCGGCGAGGAACTCGTGCGGTTCACCGAGCAGGATCTGATGCCCGACACCGACCGGATCGTGGCCACCCGCAAGGAGCTGTTCGGCCCGACGGGCGTTCCGCCCATCTGGATCGGCTGGTCGGACGACGGCGAGCGCTGGGGCTGGCAGGACGCTGCGGAGGCCTTCGGGCTCGCCGCCGGGGAGGGGCTCACGCCGTTCACCCTGGCGGTCGGTTCGGACTTCGTCCTGGCGAGGGTCAACTCGTTCGACGTCGCCGAGGCGATGGCGATGGCCGAGTCACCGGACGCCGAGGAGTGGCGCGCCGGGCCGCCGAGCAGCTGGCGAGTTCGCTGGTTCATCGCCCGGGTGCCGTAGCCCGCAACCACTCTCCCCCCATGCCCACGCGGTCCCGAGTTCTACTATCCTGCTAGCCTTGACTTCGCAATGGCAGTGGCCTTAGCCTGATGAAGAAACGCGAACGCCTGAAGAGGCTGCGAGCGATCGCCGCCTCGGCAGATCTGACGCTGGACCTCGTTCGCCAGGGTGCCAACCATGAGATCTGGAGAATCGGCGGCGAGCGCATCGTTGTTCCTCGACATCGCGAGGTGAGCGAACTCACAGCCGAAGGCATCCTCAGAAGGGCCAGAGAGGTGGCAGCCGATGGCAAGTGAAGAAATGCAAGGCTATCGGGTTCGGGCGGTCCGATCCGGTAGCTGGTGGGCCGTCACGGTTCCCGAACTCCCCGGCGTGTTCTCGCAGGCGAGGCGACTCGATCAGGTCGAGACAATGGCTCGCGAGGCGATCGCCATGATCCTGGATGCCGACGCTGACCAGATCGGGCGGATCGAGTTGGAAGTCGAGCCGCCCCCCCGGGCTGCCGCCCTGATCGGAACCATGAACGACGCCCTCGAGACCGCACGAGAAGCGACCGAGACGGCAGCTTCGGCCCGGCGCGAGGCGGCGGAGGCGTTACGTGCCGACGGACTGCCGATGCGGGATGTCGGCCGGCTCCTCGGCCTGTCGCATCAACGGGTAAGTCAGATCCTCGCCGGCTGACGTTCGCTCGACGGTGCAAAATCGGAGGCGGACACCCGCCACCGAGTAGTCCTCGTGCGTTCGCCGATGATCGTCCAGTTGCCAACGCTCCTTGCCCGGAGCCTCGATCTCCAGTTCTATGGACCGCTCATCGGACATGGTTCACCCTCCGATCCGGCACCGAACGCCGGCGGTCACAGGCGGCGCCGGGACGAGATGACGCCCGTGTCGAAGCCGGCGAGGGACAGCCCGCCGGAGAACCTGGCGTGCTCGATCTTCAGACAGCGGTTCATCACTACCTCCAGGCCGGCGGCCAGGCAGAGCCGGGCGGCTTCGGGGCTCCACAGACCCAGCTGCGCCCAGAACACCCCGGCGTCGACGGCGACGGCCTCGGCCGCCACCTCGGGCAGGCCCTCGGAGCGCCGGAACACGTCGACGATGTCGGGGACGACCGGCAGCGCCTCCAGCGAGGGGTAGACCGTCCGGCCGAGGATCTCGCGCTCGCGGGGGTTCACGAGGTACACGTCGAAGTCCACCGACGACGACAGCAGGTAGGTGACGACGAAGTTGGCCGGCCGCGCCCGATCGCCCGAGGCGCCCACGACCGCGACGGTCCGGCTGCGGCGGATGATGTCCCAGCGCTCGCCGGCGTCGGGCGGCGTCCAGCCCCCGACGGGCGGATACTCAGGCACGGCCCACAGCGGCGGCGAGGGCCCCGTCGAGGTCCCAGATGATGTCCTCGACGTCCTCGAGGCCCACCGAGAGCCGCACCATGTCGGCCGACACGCCGGTGGCTGCCAGGTCGGCCTCGGAGAGCTGCTGGTGGGTGGTGGAGGCCGGGTGGATGACGAGTGTCTTGGCGTCGCCGACGTTGGCCAAGTGGGACACGAGCTGCAACGCCTCGATGAACCTGGCCCCGGCCTCCCGGCCGCCCTCGACGCCGAACGTGAAGACAGCGCCCGGCCCCTTGGGAAGGTACCGCTGCGCCCGCTCATGGTGGGGGTGGTCGCCGAGCCCGGCCCAGCGCACCCAGGCCACCCGGTCGTCGTTGTCGAGCCATGCGGCGACGGCGCGGGCGTTGGCGACGTGGGCGTCCATGCGCAGCGGCAGCGTCTCGAGGCCGCTCAGCAGGAAGAAGGCGTCGAAGGGCGACAGGCAGGCGCCCACGTCGCGCATCTGCTCGGCCCGCAGCCGGGTGCAGAAGGCGTACTCGCCGAAGTTGTCCCACCAGCGCAGCCCGTTGTAGCTGGCCACGGGCTCGGTGAAGCTCGGGAACCGCCCCGACCCCCAGTCGAAGCGACCTGCCTCGGCGACCACCCCGGCGATGGTGGTGCCGTGGCCGCACAGGAACTTCGTGGCCGAGTGCACGACGATGTCGGCCCCGAACTCCAGGGGCCGGCAGAGGTACGGGGTGGCGAACGTCGAGTCCACGACCAGCGGCAGGCCGTGCGCCCGGGCGACCTCGGCGAGGCCGCTAAGGTCGGCGATCTCGCCCGCCGGATTGGCGATGATCTCGGTGAACAGCAGCTTGGTCCGGTCGCCGATGGCGGCGGCGAAGTCGTCAGAGTCGCTGCTGCGGACGAACGTCGTTTCGATGCCGAGTCGGCGCAGCGTCACGTCGAACTGCATGTAGGTGCCGCCGTACAGCCCGGCGGCCGAGACGATGTGATCGCCGGCGCCGGCCAGGGACGTGAGGGCGAGGAACTGGGCCGACTGTCCGCTGGAGGTGGCCACCGCCCCGATGCCGCCCTCCAGGTTCGCCATCCGTTCCTCGAACACGTTGACGGTGGGGTTCGAGATCCGCGTGTAGATGGAGCCGTACTTCTGGAGGGCGAACAGGTCGGCCGCATCGGCGGTGTCCTCGAACACGAAGGCAGAGCTGTAGTAGATCGGCGTGGCCCGCGCCCCGGTCCCCGGATCGGGCCGCCCGCCGGCATGCAGAGCCCGCGTGCGAAAACCCCAATCCCGATCCGTCATGCCGACCGCTCCCCGTCCACAGGGGGCATCCTCGTCTCGACCTCGGACGCGGGGGCGATTGCGTCGGTCATGCCGGCGACCCTAGCGGTGAGCGCAATGGGTGCGGCAGCCCACAAGGCATTCGAACTAGCCGCCTTGTAAGCTGATGGCATGTCGAACGCTGGCGATCTGCGAGTGTCGGGGCGGGGGCAGATGAGCCTGCCGGCGGCGACGCGGCGGCGCTGGGGGCTGGAGGATGGCGGCAGTGTCGGATACCTCGACATCGGCGAGGCCGTACTGCTCGTCCCAGGCGGCGTCGAGAGGCTGCGCCGGGATCTCCTGGGCTCCGTCGCCGATCAGGATTGGGAGGCGGCTCGAGACGGGTTCGGGGATCCCGAACTGGCCAACGAGTGACCCAACTCGTCGACGACCGGCTGCTGGTCAACCTGCTCGGCGCGGCGATCCGCCACGGCCCTCCGAAGCCGTCTGGACAACGGGCTACTGGTACGTCCGATTGTGTCGGGCCGTCCTGGGTTCCCCCGGACCCTCCGGCGTGCTATCGACATCGTTTTCCGGCCTGCCCGAAGCCATACATGCTCAGGCACTGCGCGCGCTGCTTGAGCTTCCGGAGCGGATCGGGCTTGCGAGCCTTCGGACCCTGGGGCCGCTGATCGGACACTTGAGCCGCCGCCATCGGCTCAATGCGCTGGGCATCGAAGTGCTCGCCGCCGCGGTCCATCTCCAGGCAGATGTCTACCTGTCGGCACCGGCTCCCCGGCTACAGGAGGCGTTGCTTGCCGAGGACCGCCACGCGGAGATCGTCCGCTAGAGCCGCGCGGGTCCGCTCGCTCCGGATGCAGTTTCCTCAGTCACGAAGGCGACACTCCCTCCAAAGAGTGTCGCTGTCGCCCCAAGAGGAGGTCATCGAATCCTCGCGCTGCTCCTACCCAGGTAATATCTCTCGTATGAAGGTGAGTGTGAGCCTGCCTGAGGAAGACGTCGAATTCCTCGACACATATGCCCGCGAGCACCGAGTCGCGTCGCGTTCTGCCGTACTGCATCAGGCTGTCGGGCTGTTGCGGGCAACGGAGTTGTCATCGGACTACGCGGCGGCATTCGATGAGTGGGCGAACGAGTCGGAAAGCGAGATGTGGGACGCCGTGATCGCCGACGGGCTTCCGAGCGCCTGATGCGGCGCGGGGAGATCCGGATCGTCAACCTCGATCCCGCAACCGGGTCTGAGGCCGCCCGGCACCGACCCGCGGTGATCGTCAGCAACGATGGCGCCAACACCAGCGCTGCGCGGCTGGGGCGCGGAGTCGTCACGATCGTCCCTGTGACATCCAACACGGACAGGGTCTACCCGTTCCAGGTGCTGCTGGAAGCCGGCGACTCGGGACTGAGCCGCGACTCGAAGGCGCAGGCCGAGCAGGGCAGATCGGTGGCCGTCGAGCGAATCGGTGACCTCATGGGTGCTGTCCCCATCGACACCATGGCTCGACTCGACGAGGCTCTCCGACTCCATCTGGCACTCTGAGACAACCCGGCGTCGCCGGCCGGCAACACGGCACGAGCGACTCGAAGTTGACTGACGTCGAGCCCGGACATCTGCGTTATGGTCGCCCGGAGGGTTGTTCTGCCTCGTCGAAGAGTTGCTCGCCCTCGATGTCGACGTTGGGGAGGATGCGGTCCAGCCAGCGGGGCAGCCACCAGTTGGCGCGGTTGAACACAACCGCCCCGCCGGCGGTGGCCAGCGATCGACCAATGGACTCCTGGACGTCCATCCCGGCGACGAGGTTCTCGCGGTGTCGGGACATGATGAAGAGCGCGTAGTCGATACCGACCGCGATGCCGAGCATCAGCGCCAGGATCTCGGCGGTCGTGGGCACGTTGATCGCCGCGGCCACGAGCAGGATCGACGCGAGCGAGATGCCGACGCCCAGCAGGGCGGTGAGCAGAGTCAGGCCCATCGCCAGCAGCGAGCCGAACACGAGGATCAGCACAACCACGGCGACGGCGACGCCGATGAACTCCGATCTCCCGCCCGGTCCGGTCTGGGCGACCTGGCTCGCCACCTGGCCTCCGAGTTCGACCTGCAGTGCCGAGCTGCGCACGGCGTCCACCTCGACCACGACCCGGTCCCAGGTGTCGGCGTCGATCTGCTCGGCCGGCTTGGAGAAGTTGATGGGGAACTGCAGGACGCGGCCCGAGGGCGCCACCCCTCGCCACGGGTCGCCGACCGCCACGATGTCCGGCACCTCGCTGAGGCCCGCCGCCAGCGCTGCGACCTGATCGGCATGGGCCCGCACGTCGTCGGCCGCCACCACGACCGTCGCCGACGAGCGACCGACCGCCGGGAACCGTTCGTCCAGCAAATCGGCGGCGGCCTGCGACTCGGCTCCCGGCAGCTCGAATTGATCAGTGACGTGGCCGCCGACAGTCTGCGACAACACGCCGAGCAGCGCCAGCACGCCAATCCAACTCGCCAGCACGAGTTTCCCGTGGGTCGCCGCCCAGCGGCCCAAGTGGTAGAGGAATCGTGACACAGGAGGCTCCAGCCGGATCCGGGTTGTTGTCGGGCTCGCTCCCCATCATGCCGCTTGAACCGCTGGACCGAGCCTGGTGCGTCGAACTTCTTACCGAACATTCAGAGGGCGATCGCGTCCCTCTACGTCCGGTCGCTCGCCCGCGGCCAGTTGCAGGACGTGCGACGACGGTAGGGGCACGCCTCTCGTTCACGCCGACAAACCCCGCGAGTCTCCCCACGTTCCGTATTCGGCAGGTGGCCCCGCGGGCACCCGCCGGGCTCGGCCGTGGCGGCATAGCCTTGATTCGCGTCTCTGGAGAGGCGCTCCACTCGACCCGCCCGCGGGAGCCGGGTGGCCATTGCTGCGATCCGAACAGCCGGGAGGCACAGGTGCACGAGTCATTGGTCGGCAAGGTCGTCATCGTGACCGGCGCCGGCCGGGGGATCGGCCGGGCCATCGCCGAGCGGTTCGGAGGCGCCGGATCGACGGTGGCGGTCAACGATGTCGACGGCGATGCGGTCGACGAGGTCGTGCGATCGATCCGCGACGCCGGCGGCGCCGCGATGGCGGCACTCGCCGACGTCTCCGACAGCGCCGCCGTGAACCCGATGGTCGAGGCCGTCATGGCCGCCCACGGCCGGATCGACGTGCTCGTCAACAACGCCGGACTCACCGGGCCGATGCTGCACTTCTTCGAGGGCGACGAGGCCTGGTGGCGGCGCATCGTGGACGTGAACCTCACCGGGCACTTCCTCGTGGCCCACCCCGTGGCGCGCATCATGGCGCGGGCGGGCGGCGGCTGCATCATCAACATGAGCTCGGGTGGGGCGACCCGGGCGCACCGCTGCTTCACCGCCTACGACGCCGCCAAGGGCGGTGTGGAGGGACTCACGCGGGCCATGGCGCTGGACCTCGGCCCTTACAACATCCGGGTCAATGCCCTCATGCCGGGAACGATCGACACGGAGGGAATGGGCGCCGAGGCGCGGGCGCTGCGGGGTGACAACCTGCCGCTGGGACGCATGGGTGAGCCGTACGACATGACCGGCGCCGCCCTGTTCCTGGCCTCCGACGACGCCGCCTACATCACCGGCGACGTGCTGCGCGTGGACGGCGGCATGCTCGCCCAGCAACGCTCGGCGACCGTCGACATCATGCCGCCGGCGAACTTCCCTCCGCTCGAGGAGGTCTGACCGTGCCGCTGCGTATCGGCGCCGACGTGGGAGGCACCTTCACCGACGTGGTGCTGGAACGGGATGACGGCCGGTTCGTCTCGATGAAGGTGCTGACGACCAGCCGGCCCGAGGAGGGCGTCCTGGCGGCGGTGACCGAGTTGGCCGCCGGCAACGACGTCGAACTCGCCGAGGTGACCCAGATCATCCACGGCACCACGCTGGCCACCAACGCCCTCATCCAGCGCACCGGGGCCAGCACCGCGCTCGTCACCACAGCGGGCTTCCGCGACGTGATCGAGACCCGCACCGAGAGCCGCTTCGAGCAGTACGACCTCAACATCGTGCTGCCCGCGCCGCTGATCGAGCGCAAGGACCGCTACGTCGTCGCCGAGCGCCTGAACGCCCGGGGCGAGGTGCTGGTGCCGTTCGACGAGCCGGGCGCCCGGGCCGTCGTGGCCCGGTTGGCCGACGGCGGCTACGAGTCCGTGGCCGTCGGGTTCATGCACAGCTACCGCAACGGCGACCACGAGCGCCGCTTCCGCGAGCTGCTGCTCGAAGCCGCGCCGAGCGTCGCCACCTCGCTCAGCAGCGAGGTCTCGCCGCGGATGCGCGAGTACGAGCGCTTCAACACCACCTGTGCCAACGCCTACGTGCAGCCGCTCATGGCCTCGTACCTGCGTCGCCTGGAGGCCGAACTCCACCGGCTCGGCGCCACCTGCCCGCTGCACCTCATCCACTCCGGCGGCGGCCTGTTGAGCGTGGAGGTGGCCGCGGCGTTCCCGGTGCGGCTGGTCGAGTCGGGACCGGCGGGCGGGGCCGTGTTCGCCGCCGATCTGGCCGCCCGGCACGGCCGCGACCGCATCTGCTCGTTCGACATGGGCGGCACGACGGCCAAGATCGCCCTCATCGAGGACCACGTGCCGCGCACCGCCTCCACCTTCGAGGTGGCGCGGGAGGCCCGGTTCAAGAAGGGCAGCGGCATGCCCATCTCGATCCCGGTGATCGAGATGCTGGAGATCGGCGCGGGCGGCGGCTCCATCGCTGGCGTGGACGCCCTCGGGCAGATCCGCGTGGGGCCCCGCAGCGCCGGCTCGGAACCCGGACCCGCCGCCTACGACCTCGGCGGGGACGACCCCACCGTGACCGACGCCGACGTCTGCCTGGGCCGCCTGCATCCCGACACGTTCGGGGCCAAGGACATCTCGCTGTCGCCGGACCTTGCCGAGGGGGCCATGCAGGCCATCGCAACGCCCCTGGGGTTGGACACCGTGACGGGCGCGGTCGGTGTCACCGAGGTCGTGGACGAGAACATGGCGAACGCGGCCCGCGTCCACGCCGTCGAGCACGGCAAGGACCTCAGCGGCTTCTCCATGGTGGCCTTCGGCGGCGGCGCGCCGGTGCACGCCACCCGGCTCATGGACAAGCTCGGTCTCACCGAGGTTCTGGTGCCCTCCGGCGCCGGTGTCGGCTCGGCCATCGGATTCCTGCTGGCGCCGTTCTCCTACGAGGCGTCGCGCAGCCTCTACACCACCGTCGAGGACTTCGACGACGAGGGGGTCGACGACACACTCGCCGAGCTCACCGCCGAGGCGGAGGCGTTCGTGCGGCGGGGCACCGACGCGCCGCTCATCACCCAACGCCAGGCCTCGATGCGCTACCGGGGCCAGGGCTGGGAGATCCCGGTGGATCTGCCGCCGGGCCGCGTCACCGCGCAGGCACTCGGGGACGCCTTCACGGCCGCCTACGAGGCGCACTTCGGGCGCGCCATCGAGGACCTCACCATCGAGGCGGTGAGCTGGTCTGTGCGGGTGTCGTCGCAGCAGGCGCCCCGGAGACTCGTCCCTCCCGTCACCGAGAGCGACGCGGTGACGGCGGAGGCCCAGCGTGCGGTCCACGACCCGGCCACCGGCGGATCCCTGGAGGCCGGCATCGTGGAACGGGCCGCGCTGGTGGCCGGCGAGCAGGTGCGGGGACCGGCGTTGATCGTCGAGGAGCAGACCACGACGGTGCTGGGGCCCCACCACAGCGCCGCCGTCGCCGCCGACGGCACGCTCGTGATCCGCTCGGAGACGGCCTCGGAAGCCCGGGCCGGCGCCGGCGAGTCGACGGCCGCCGGTCAGGTGGCTCCCGCCGGAAGCGGCGCCGACCCGGGCGAAGTGCAGTTGCAGGTCATGTGGAACCGCCTCATCTCGATCGTGGAGGAGCAGGCCCGCACGCTGGTGCGCACCGCCTTCGCCACGTCGGTCCGCGAGGCGGGCGACCTCTCGGCGGGAGTGTTCGACCGCCAGGGCCGCATGATTACCCAGGCCGTCACCGGGACACCCGGCCACGTCAACACAATGGCCGCCGCCGTCGGGCACTTCATCGCCGACATCGGCCCCGAGACGATCGCGCCGGGCGACGTCTACATCACCAACGACCCCTGGAAGGGCACCGGCCACCTGCACGACTTCACCGTCACGACGCCCGTGTTCGTCGGCGACGACCTCGTCGGCTTCTTCGCCTCCACCGCGCACGTGGTCGATGTCGGGGGCAGGGGTTGGGGCCCCGACGCCCGCGAGGTCTACGAGGAGGGGCTGCGGATCCCCATCATGCGATGGGCCGACCGGGGGCGGCTGAACCGCGACCTCGTCAACATCGTGCGCCACAACGTGCGCGCCGCCGACTACGTGATCGGCGACCTCCACGGCCTTGCGGCCTGCAACGAGATCGGGCGCCGGCGCCTGCTCGTCATGTTCGAAGAGTTCGGCATCGCCGATCTCTCCGAGGTGGCCGGCTTCGTGTTCGACCGCACGCGCCAAGCCACCCTCGATGCGCTGGCGGCCGTGCAACCGGGCACCTACCGCAACGAGATGCGGGTGGACGGCTACGGCGACCCCGTCGATCTCGCCGTGACGCTAACCGTCACCTCCGGGGGCATGCACGCCGACTTCGCCGGCACCTCGCCCATCAGCCCGATGGGCATCAACGTGCCCATCACCTACGCCCAGGCCTACTTCACCTACGGGATGCTGGTGGCGTTGGCGCCGGAGCTGCCCAACAACCATGCCTCGCTGTTCCCGTTCACGGTGAGCGCGCCGCCGGGCGTCATCCTCAACGCCACCGAGCCGGCCCCGATCGCCGTGCGCCACGTGATCGGCCACTTCGTGACCGACCTCTGTCTCGGCGCCCTCTCGCAGGCCCTGCCCGGGGTGGTGCCCGCCGAAGGGTCCGGGGCCATCTGGAACTTCCAGGCCAGCGCCCGCACGGCCGATCCGGCCACGCCGCGCCCCCCCGCCGAGATCCTGATGTTCAACAGCGGCGGCACCGGCGCCCGTCCCGGCCTCGACGGGTTGACCGCCACGGCGTTCCCGTCGGGCGTGATGACGATGAGCGCCGAGGCCACCGAGCAGGTGGGCCCGATCGTCGTCTGGCGCAAGGAGATCCGGCCGGGCAGCGGCGGCGCCGGCCGCCGGCGCGGCGGCTTGGGCCAGATCATGGAGATCGGGCCGACCGACGGCTACCTCTTCGAGTTCTCCGCCATGTTCGACCGTGTCGACAACCCGGCTCGTGGCCGGGCCGGCGGCGGCGACGGATCCCCCGGGCGGGTCTACCTCGACGACGGCACGCCTTTCGCCACCAAGGGCCGCCACACGGTGCCGGCCGGCCGGCGGCTCATCCTCGAGCTGCCCGGCGGCGGCGGCTTCGGCGACCCCGCTGAGCGGGATCCTGCCGCAGCGGCCAACGACCGGCTTCAGGGCTACGTGGTCTGAGGTTCGCGACCGGTCCGCCACGCCCCGTGAGCACCTCGGTCATCCCGCCGCTCAGCACCGCATCCCGGCGGTCGTCCTACGACGTGGTGATCGTCGGCGGGGCGGTGATGGGCTCCTCGGTGGCCTGGTTCCTGTCGTCCAACGACGACTTCGACGGCACCGTGTTGGTGGTGGAGCGGGATCCGTCCTACGAGTTCACTTCCACGGCACGCACCAACAGTTGCATGCGCCAGCAGTACTCCAACGAACTGAACATCCGGGTCAGCCGGTTCAGCGCCGACTACGTGCGGAACTTCCGCCGCTGGATGGGCGACGATCCTGAAGTGCCGGAGCTGGCCGTGCACCACTTCGGCTACATGTACCTGGCCGGCGACGAGCGCTTCGCCGCCACCCTGCGCGCCGGCCAGGAACTCCAGTCCTCCCTCGGTGCCGGGACGGTCATCATGAGACCCGACGAGATCGTCGCGGAATACCCCTTCTACAACGTCGACGACATCGTCTGCGGGAGCCACAACACCGTCGACGAGGGCTGGTTCGACTCGGCGACCATGTTCGACTGGTGGCGCCGCAAGGCCCGCCAGGCCGGTGTCGAGTATCTGACGGGCGAGGTGGTCGACATCGATCGAACCGGCGGCGCTATCGCCGGCGTGACGCTGGCCGGCGGCGAGACCGTCGCCTGCGGCGTCCTGGTGAACGCCTCGGGGCCCCGCGCCGCGGCCACGGCCGCGCTGGCGGGCCTGGAGCTGCCCGTCGAGGCCCGCAAGCGCTACACCGTCGTCTTCGACGCCGCCGAACCGCTGCCCCGAGCGCTGCCGTTGACGATCGACCCCACCGGCGTGCACGTCCGCAGCGACGGAGGCGCCTACTTGGCCGGTTCAACGCCGGCGATCGACCCGGCTGTGCCGTTCGACGACTTCCGGATGGACCCCGACGTCTGGGAGGAGCAGATCTGGCCGGTGCTGGCGCACCGCATACCCGCCTTCGAGCGCGCCAAGGTGCGACGGCAGTGGGCGGGGCACTACGCCTACAACACCCTCGACCACAACGCCGTCATCGGCCCGCACACCGAGGTCGGCAACTTCATCTTCATCAACGGCTTCTCCGGCCACGGCATGCAGCAGTCCCCCGCAATGGGCCGGGGCGTGTCGGAACTCGTGACCTACGGCGGGTACCGGACCCTCGACCTCACCCCGCTGGGCTACGACCGCATCGCCCGCAACGAGCCCTTCCCGGAGACCGCCATCATCTGAACGAAGCGGCGCCGCTCCCCGCCGCGGCACACAGGACTGCGGCGCCGGACACCGCACGTCGGCAATTTCCGTCGTTCCGCGTCACCGCGCGTCGAGTTTGACTCCGCACGTTACTTATCGGTTATGATAAGGGGCGTGAGCGGGATGAGCCCGACGCTGCGGCGGGTGCTGGAGTCGGCGGCGCGGCTGCAGTCGGTCGTGCCTGATGCCGTGCTGGTGGGAGGATCGGCCGCGGCGCTGCATGCCGGCCACCGCGACTCCCTCGACCACGACCATGTTCTCGCCGACCTCATCGACCGGTACGAGGCGGTCTTGGAAGCGGTGGAGGCGACTGAGGGGTGGGCGACGTCGGTCCGCGCCTCGAAGCCGCCGTTCACCATCATGGGGCGCCTCGACGGGATCGAGGCCGGGCTCCGCCAGATGCGCCGGGTCAGGCCGCTGGAGACCGTCGAGGTCGCCGTCGGC
>JAPPKQ010000046.1 GCA_028819945.1 bacterium
GCCGAAGCCGGCGGCGTGCGAGGCCCTGCGACCGAAGATCTTGGGGCTCCAGTAGAAGAGCCCGGCCACCGCACCGAGGACGGCCGCCATCGCCACGAGGTCCAGCAGCCCCGCGCCGGCCATGGTTCCCCGCAGATCGTCCAGGGGCGCCAGGGCGCGATCCAGATCACCCTGCCAGGACTCGTTGTGCCGAGCGAAGCTCCGCAGGAACCCGACCGCGCCGCCCAGAACCCGGATGAATCCCACGATTGCCGCGAAGACCAGCACGCCGAGCGCCGACATCGCCACGGCGAGGTGCCCGCTGGGTCGGGGCAGGCGGCGGGCGCTGCGGCCAAGGTCGGCCCAGCCTCCCAGCAGCGCCACGACCACCAGGGCCACGACGATGCCG
Source organism: bacterium (assembly GCA_028819945.1). GTDB lineage: Bacteria > Actinomycetota > Acidimicrobiia > Acidimicrobiales > CATQHL01 > VXNF01. The sequence continues at coordinate 389 of JAPPKQ010000046.1, forward strand.
CTGACCACGTACAGCGGCGTCGTCTGGGCCGACGGGCTGAAGAATCGCTGCAGGTCGGCACCGAAACTGAACACTCCGGCCAGACCGACGAGCGACAGCATGACACCCCAGCGCCGCTGCGGCGTGCCGAAGGCCACCGGCAGGATCTCCCCCACGACGCCGATCACCGGAATGGCGAACACGAACACCTGCGGCTGGTCGAATACCCAGGAGACCTGCTCGTACAGGTTCTGCCCGGCGCCGAAGCGCACCGCGCTCGGACCCCGCAGATCGATCCACATGATGACCAGGTTGGCCACCAGCACGGGCAGGCTCAGGAGCCACACGGCGCCCGCCACGAACACCGACCAGGAGAAGAGCGGCATGCGTTCCAGGGTCATGCCCGCGGGCCGCTGGGTACACATGGTGGTGAGCAGCACCGCCGTGGCGCCCAGCAGCGACAGCACCACCAGGGCGAAGGAGAGCAGGGAGAGTTCCACCGCCCGCTGCTCGCCGCCCGCGGCGAGGCCCCCGTCGATGGCCCAGGAGGCGATGAGGACGCCGGCGCCGGTGAGCCAGCCCCAGAAGGCGGCCGCGGCCGCCCGCGGGAAGGCCACACCCCGGGCGCCGATCTGCAGTGGGACCACGTGCGTGGCGAGCCCGATCCACAACGGCATGACGAAGAGGAAGACCAGACCGACCCGGTAGAGCGTGAAGAACTGCCGGAACGACTCGATGCCCGGGAACACCTCGAGACCCGGCAGGTTGGCCCGCTCGATGTGCAGCAGCAGCCCGCACACCAGCACGAAGGTGCCGAGTAGCAGCGACGCCAGGATCCACATCCGCCCCAGCGTCTTGTGGTCGCTGCTGGACAGGATCCCCGCAAGCCCCCGCCGGGTCGGAGAGCCTGCCGGCATGGCTGAGGCGTGCTCGTCCGTGGCGGCAGCGTGAGTCTCGGTCGCGGTCATACGAATTCGGTAACGAGGTGCGAGTTGTCCGTTCGGTATGACCGCTCGGCGAAGTCCGCTCGACCGGCGGCCAGGGGGGCTGATCCAGCCGGGAACTGTAACGCGAGTCCACGGGCCGCCCGCACCCCGGCTGATCGCTCCCGGATCATGCCGCTCGATGTCGTCATCGGCGCCATCAGACGAACCGATCCAGAGCCATGGCCCCGAACAGCAACACGATGTAGGTGATGGACCAGTTGAACAGCCGCATCGCCACTTGCGGTGTGCCGTGGCGAAGCAACCGGACACCAGGGCGACGAAGATCACGCCGGTCGCCAGAGCCGTCACGAGGTAGAGGGGCCCCAGCTCGGCCACGAACCCGAAGGCGACGCTGGTGACCCACAGGACCACGGTGTAGGCGATGATGCGCAGCGCCACGGTCCGGATCGAGCGGACCGCCGGCAGCATCGGCACCCCGACCTGCGCGTAGTCATCGCGGTAGCGCACCGCCAGCGCCCAGAAGTGGGGCGGCGTCCAGTAGAAGATCACCGCGAACAGCAGCAGCGGCGCCCAGTCCAGGCGGCCCGTCACGGCCGTCCAGCCCACGAGCACGGGAACCGCGCCGGCGGCGCCGCCGATGACGATGTTGCGCTCGGACCGCCGCTTCAGCCAGAGGCTGTACACGAACACGTAGAACAGGGTGGCGCTCACCGCCAGCACCGCGCTGAGCAGGTTCACCATCAGCCAGAGCCAGACGAACGCCGCCACCTCCAGAGTGACCGCGAACACCAGGGCGTTGCGCGGGCTGATCGCGCCGGTGACCAGGGGCCGGTCCTGGGTGCGCCGCATGACGCTGTCGATGTCGCGGTCGATGACCATGTTGAGCGCGTTGGCCCCGCCGGCTGCCAGGGCCCCGCCGGCGATGACCGCCCCGATCAACCACACCGGGGGCAGGCCTCGCTGCGCAACGATCATGGTGGGAACGGTCGTCACGAGCAGCAACTCGATGATGCGCGGTTTGGTCAGCGCCACGTAGGACGCGATCGTGGCCCGGGCTTTCGTCGCAGGCATCGGCGCAAGCGTACGAGACCCGCGTGTCCAATACTCCACTCGCGGCGCCGACGCAGCAGCGGGAGGCACAGCGGCCCGCTCCTAGGCTGAGCGCCGATGGCGCTGCTGAGGAGCGGAATCAGCGCGGCGACCTACCGCCGCATCACGCTGCTGGCCCTGCTGGCCCTCATCTTCATCATCATCACCGGCGGCGCCGTGCGGCTGACCGGCTCCGGCCTGGGCTGCTCCGACTGGCCGACCTGCGAGGAGGACCAGTTCCTTCCCGACCTCGAGTACCACGCCCTGGTGGAGTCGGTGAACAGGGCCATCACCGGGGTCGTCTCGATTGCGGTGGCGCTCGCAGTGCTCGGCGCGCTGCTGCTGCGGCCCCGTCGACGCGACCTGATCGTCCTGGCGTTCGGTCTGGTGGCCGGCGTGGCGGGCCAGGTGGTCCTCGGCGGCCTGGTCGTCTGGTACCACCTCTCCCCCTGGTTGGTCATGGCCCACTTCCTGCTGTCGATGGTCTTGGTGGCCAATGCGGTCGTCCTGCACCACCGGGCCGGCCGGCCGGCCCACTCCGGGGTCCCCGACGGCGATGCGCTCGCCGGCGGCACGCGAGCCCGCACGGCCTGCAACCTGACGCGCCTGCTCGTGGTGGTTGCCGTCCTGGCGATCGTGACCGGCACGTTGCTGACCGGAGCGGGCCCCCACGGCGGCGACGCCGACGTCGAACGGCTCCAATACGACATCCCGTCGCTGGCCCGGCTGCACGGAGGGGCGATGGCGCTGTGTGCGGCGATCGCGCTGCTGCTCTGGGCCGGAGCCGAGCGGGGCTCATTCCGTCTGCGCCGTCAGGGTCGAGGCCCGGCGGTCCACGCCACGGCCGCCCGGGTGGTGGTTCTGGTGATCGGCGCGCAGGCGGCGGTCGGCTACCTGCAGTACTTCACGGGTGTGCCGGTGCTCCTCGTGGGCATCCACATCGCCGGCGCGGCCGCCCTGTGGACCGTCGTGCTACGGCTTCACCTGTCCGTGCACGAGGCGGCCGCCCGGTAGGCTGCCCCGGTTGCCCCCATCGTCCAGCGGCCTAGGACGCCGCCCTTTCAAGGCGGTAACACGGGTTCGAATCCCGTTGGGGGTGCCGCTGCCCGGCTCCACCGCTTCAGCGCGCCGCGCCGCTCCGGGGCCGCCGCAGGTAGGATTCGGTCCTTGCTGGTCCTGTAGTGCAGCTTGGAGTGCACGCCGCCCTGTCAAGGCGGAGGTCGCGGGTTCAAATCCCGTCAGGACCGCCCCGGTCGGGTAGCTCAGTTGGCAGAGCGTCCGCCTGAAAAGCGGAAGGTCCCCGGATCGATGCCGGGCCCGACCACGCGGTCGACCCCCGTGACCCGGGCCCGGTCGGCGACGGTCTGCTCCGGCGACCTAGGCCCCTCCCGGGGACTCGTAGGCGAAGCCGAGTTCCGGCGCGGTCACCAGCGCCCGGAAGGCCAGCCCTGCTGCAGCGGCCGCCGCCGCGCACGTGCCTCCCCGGTCGACGATCGCCAGGATCATCTGCGGCTCGGCGCCGAGAGCGCGGACCACCCGTGCCGCCTCCAGCGGCGAGCGGCCCCTGGTGACGGTGTCCTCGACGATGAGAACCCGATCCCCCGCCTCCAGCGCGCCCGCCAGACGGCCTTCCACCCCATGGTCCTTGGCCTCCTTGCGAATGCTGAAGGCACGGAGCGACCGCCCCCGGACCGCGGCGACGCCCGCTGTGCCGAACGCAATCGGATCCGCGCCCGCGGCCAGACCACCGATGGCGTCGATGTCGGGCGGCATCACATCCAGCACCGCGTCGGCAACAAGCAGGATCCCCTCCGCCCGGCAGGCGGTCTGCTTGGCATCGCAGAACCAGTTGCTGCGCCTCCCGGACTTCAAGACAAAGTCACCCGTACGGATCGAGTGTTTCAACAGGTGCTGCTTCAACAGGTCAACGGACAATGGTTCCACAGCTCCAATTTACCGTAGACAAGTAGACAAGACTGACAGTCCAATAGTTGCGGACTAGTGGAGAGGATTATTCGCGATACAAGGTGCCCGCGAATAGCGTCTTGCCGACCTCCTGGAGCGGCTTGACTCGCTCGGACAAAAACCGGTTAGACTTCCGTGATCGCAATTAGTCTGTCTATTCGCGAGTGAGTAGTCGCCGAAAGGAGCAGTCGATATGAGTGAAAGCGACGCGAGCACCGAGAGAAAAGGCCGCGAGGTCACGCCTGAGCACAAGGCGGCGATGATCCAAGGGCGAACCGAGACCCGTGTTGTACGCCAGTACCTCGAGGCGCTCGAAGTGAGACAGTCCGGAGGAAGGCGCCGCTCCAAAGAATCGCTCCAGAAGAAGTTGGCGGCTGTGGAAGAGGACCTGGAATCAGCGGGCGCTGTCGGGCGGCTGCACCTGGTGCAGGAGAGAATCGACCTGCAGAAAGCAATTGACGCCGCTGAACAGAGCGTTGACATCGACGAACTCGAGAGCGGCTTCATCGATGTTGCGGCTTCCTACAGCGAGCGTAAGGGCATCTCGTACCAGGCTTGGCGAGAGGTCGGTGTCCCACCAAAGGTGCTTCAGGCTGCGGGCATTCGCTGACAACTCGACCCCAACAGCCGGAGCCGGCTGTTACAGGAGCGGCTCCGGTGCAATTTCTCCAGCCAGGGGATAGCGGTCCAACAAGTCGGCCGCCACCCTGACGAAGTCAGCCACTTGCGCTTCGGCGAGGCCGGGTTCGATGGCCTCGTTCAGGACTGCTTCCACCCCACCTCTTGACAGGGGAAAGTCGTCGTCTTCACCCAATGCGGCCGCGAGATCGTACGGCTGACCGGTCCGCTGTGCAGCCACGGCAGCCGCACTGTGGCGCTGCAGCACCGTATGGGCACGGGAGCGCTCAGCTCCTGCATCTGCCGCGGCAACGAGCAGAGCGGCACTCGCCAAGAGCGGTGCATGGCTGCGTAGCTCCTCGTCAGCCACGGCGGGGAAGGGCTCGAGTTCTTGCATCACCGTCAGGAACGTCTCCAAGAGCCCGTCGATCGCGAAGAACGCGTCGGGCAACACGACCCTGCGTACGACCGAGCAACTGACATCACCCTCGTTCCACTGAACCCCCGCCAGGTCGGCAACCATGGTGACGTGGCCGCGCAACACCGTGGCCAGGCCATTGATGCGCTCACAGGAACGGGCATTGGTCTTGTGGGGCATGGCGGACGATCCCACCTGCCCGGCACCGAATCCTTCGGTGATGAGTTCCTGCCCGGCCATGAGGCGGATCGTCATCGCCAGGTTGGCCGGCCCGCTGCCGATCCTGAACAGGCTCGAGACGACGTCGAAGTCCAGCGACCGGGGATACACCTGCCCCACGGCACCGAGCGTGCGAGCGAACCCGAGCCGGGCCGCCACGGCCGCCTCCAGCGCCTCCACCCTCGAGGGCTCGCGGTCGAACAGCCCCAGCAGGTCCGCCTGCGTGCCGACGGGACCCTTCAACCCACGCAACGGGTAGTCCTCGACCAGCGCCTCGAGGCGGCGGATCGCCTCGATCAACTCCTCGCCCGCGGCGGCGAAGCGGCGGCCGAACGACGTGACCTGCGCCGGAACGTTGTGCGTACGCGCCACGACAGGCATTGCGGCCAACTCGTCGGCTCGCCGCGCCATGGCATCGGCGGCGGCGGCCGCCTTGGTCAGCACCAGACGCATCGCATCGCGGATCTGTGTCTGCTCGACGTTCTCGGTGACGTCGCGGGAGGTGAGACCCCAGTGGAGGTACTCGCAGCCTGCCAGCGCGCAGAACTCCTCCAGCCTGGCCATCACGTCGTGTCGCAACCGGCGCTCCCGGCGGGCGATGGAATCCAGGTCGATGTCCTCGAGGACGGCCCGGTACGCGGCAGGCGCGTCCCCGGGGACCGCCAGACCCAGCTCGATCTGCCCCTCGAGGACGGCCACCCAGAACTCCCGTTCCCGGCGGACCTTCTCGCGCGGCGACCAGATGGCGCGCATTGCGGCGCCGGCGTAACGCTCGGCCAGCAGGTTCGGGATGGTCACGGCGACGGCGACTTGAGGCGGACGAGCTGCCGGCGGCGCGGGCCGACACCGACAAGCGTGATCGGCACTCCCGTCCGCTCCTCCACGAAGCGAAGGTAGGCGGCGGCTTCGGCGGGAAGATCCCCCGGAGCGGTGACCTCGGCCAGGGAGGTGCGCCAGCCCGGCAACTCCTCGAGCACCGGAGCGGCCTGGTGCACGTCGGACTGGTGGTAAGGCATGTGCTCGGTGCGACGGCCGCCGATGTCGTAGCCAACGCACACCTTCACGACCTCCAGCGAGTCGAGGACGTCCAGCTTGGTGATTGCGATCTCCGAGAGCGAGTTCAGCCTCACCGCATGGCGGAGCATCACCAGGTCGAGCCAGCCCACGCGCCGGCGGCGTCCCGTGTTGGTGCCGAACTCGGCTCCGTCGGCCACGAGCCGGTCCGCCACCTCGCCGTGGGTCTCGGCAGGGAACGGGCCCGACCCGACCCTGGTCGTGTACGCCTTGGTGATCCCGATGACCCGTTCGATGTGCCGCGGCCCCACGCCGGCGCCCACACAGGCTCCCCCGGCGACCGGGTTCGAGGAGGTGACGAAGGGATAGGTCCCGTGGTCGAGGTCCAGGAACGTGGCCTGGGCTCCTTCGAAGAGGACCTGGCGGCCCGCTTCCAGGGCCTCGTGAACCGTCGTCACCGTGTCGGTGACGTACGGCTCCAGAGCCGGACGGACCTCCTGCAGGTACTTGTCGGCGAGCACCTCGGGGTCGTAGCCCAACCGGTTGTAGACCTTCGCCAGCAGCGGGTTCTTCTCCCGCAGGGCTGCCTCCAGCTTCTTGCGGAAGATGCCGGCATCGAAGAGGTCCTGCAGGCGCAGGCCGATGCGGGTCGCCTTGTCGGCGTAGGCCGGTCCGATGCCACGCTTGGTCGTGCCGAGCCTGGCGGACCCCAAGCGGCGCTCACTGAGCACGTCGAGCTGCTGGTGGTACGGGAGGATGAGGTGGGCGTTGCCTGACACCTGCAGCCGCCCGGTGCTGATGCCACGTGCTTCCAGCATGGCCAACTCGTCGACCAGGACGAACGGATCGACCACGACACCGTTGCCGATGATCGGCGTGATGTGCTCGTAGAGCACCCCCGACGGCACCAGCTGCAGGGCGAAGGACTCCTCGCCGACCACGATGGTGTGCCCGGCATTGTGGCCCCCCTGGTAGCGCACGACCATCTCCATCTCGGCCGCGAGCAGGTCGGTGAGCTTGCCCTTGCCCTCGTCGCCCCACTGGGTGCCAACCACCACGGTTGCTCCCACAACGCCCTCCCTCGTGAGCGAACGGCCCGGACCAGCCTACGGTCGCGACCCGTTGGCGCGCCGTGCCAGTGTGAGCGAGAAGTCACCGGCTCCGTCCAGCCACTGCGCCAGGACCGTGAAGCCGGCCGCCGCCAACTCCTCGAGGATCTGGGCGGGCCGGAACTTGACCGAGACCTCGGTTCGCATGGCCTCGCCGTCGGCGAAGGAGACGCGCAGGCCGAGTCGCCGCACGTGCACCACCTGCGCGCCTTCGGACCGCAGCCACATCTCGACTCGCTGCGTCTCGCCGTCGTAGGTGGCCACGTGCTTGAACCGCAGGGGCTCGAAGTCGGCGTCCAGGCGCCGGTTGATGACGCGCAGCACGTTGCGGTTGAACGCCGCGGTGATCCCGGCGGCGTCGTCGTAGGCGGCGAGCAGGCGGCTGCGCTCCTTCACCAGATCCGCGCCGAGCAGGAACGTCTCGCCCGCCGAGGACATGCCGGCGATCTCGGCGAGGAACTTCCGGCGCTCGGGTCCGGGGAAGTTGCCGATGGTGCCACCCAGCAGGGCCACCAGCCGCCGCCCCTCTCTGGGGACCGACCGCAGGTCCGCACCGAACTCGCCCACGACGCCGTGGGTGACCACGCCGGGATAGGCCGCAGCGGCGCCGGCCGCGGTGGCGCGCAGGGCCGTCTCGTTCACGTCGAAGGGAACGAAGGCCTCGAGAGTGCCGGCGGTGGCCATGGCGTCGAGCAGCAGGCGGGTCTTGTCCGAGAACCCCGAGCCCAATTCGACGAGCGTCCCAGCCCCCGAGAGCGTCGCGATCTCCGGAGCGGCACGTCGCAGGATCTCGTGCTCGCGGCGCGTCAGGTAGTACTCGCTCAGCCGGGTGATCTCCCCGAACAGCCGGGAGCCCTCGTCGTCGTAGAACCACTTGGGGGGAATGTCCTTCGGCTCCGATCCGAGCCCCGCGGACACGTCGGCCGCCAGCGCCCGGTCCTGGGCCGCCTCGTCGGTGCAGACGCTGATCGTGTAGCCGGGGTCCCCGGCGGCGGCCGCGGCGAACGCGTCGGAGCGTGCTGCCTTCGCCACGGCGGTGACGGGTCAGCGACTGTCCCGGGCCAGGCGCAGGCCCGAGAAGTGCCAGCGCGTGCCCGGAGCGAAGAAGTTGCGGTAGCTGGCGCGGACGTGTCCGGCGGGGGTGACGCAGCAGCCACCCCGCAGCACCATCTGGTTGACCATGAACTTGCCGTTGTACTCGCCCACGGCACCCGCCGCGGGCGCGAATCCGGGATAGGGGCTGTAGGCGCTGGCAGTCCACTCCCAGACGTCGCCGAAGAGCTGCGTGAGACCGTCGCCGGCGGCGGGACGGGGGTGGAGCGCGCCCGAGGGCAGGAGGTTCGCGTCGTCGCTGTCCGGTCGCGCGGCGGCGCTTCCCGCGGCGGCCTCCCATTCGGCCTCGGTCGGCAGCCGGGCGCCGGCCCACTGGGCGAAGGCATCGGCCTCGTAGTACGAGATGTGGCAGACCGGATCGTCGGCGTGGACCTCCCGCGGGCCGGCCAGCGTGAACACCTGCCAGGAGCCGGCACTGAAGTCGTCGCCGGTGCGGCTCCAGTACAGCGGTGCGGACCAGCCCGAGGTCTGCGCCGCCGCCCACCCGTCGGACAGCCAGAGGGTGGGTGTCCGGTAGCCGCCGTCGGCCATGAACGCCAGCCAGTCGCCGCAGGTGACGAGGCGGCCCGACAACTCGTAGGGCCTGAGCAGGATCTCATGCCGCGGCCCCTCGTTGTCGAAGGCGAAGGATTCGCCGTCGTGCCCGATCGACCGACGGCCGCCCGCGAACCCAACCCAACCGGGGGCGGACCCGGCGGCCGTGGGGTCCGGCGACGTGCCGGGACGGTAGGCGGGCTGGGCGGGATTGCAGCTCAGGACGTGCTTGATGTCCATGAGCAGGAGTTCCTGGTGCTGCTGCTCGTGGTTCAGGCCCAGGGTCGCAAGGTCCTCCACCGTCTCGGGGGGCTCGCCGGTCAACAGGCGGACCATTGCCTCGTCGACCCAACTGCGGTACTCGGCAACCTCGGCGGCGGAGGGGCGGGAGATGATCCCCCGTTCCGGGCGGGGGTGCCGGGGGCCCGCTGCCTCGTAGTAGGAGTTGAAGAGGTAGTGATAGAGAGGGTCCGCCTCGCCGTAGTCCTCGAGGTGAGGCTTCAGCAGGAACGTCTCGAAGAACCAGGTGGTGTGGGCGCGGTGCCACTTGGTGGGGCTGACGTCGGCCATCGTCTGGATGCACTGATCCTCCGGCGACAGCGGCGCCGCCAACTGCTCGGTCAGCCCGCGTACGGCCGTATAGCGCTCGGCGAGGGTGCCGTCCGGCTCCGTCACGCGGGCATCCCCAGGTGCTCGCGTGGCGACGCGCCCTTGGTGGCCTCGTCGAATTCCTCCAGAGCGCGGCGCTGGGCCGCGTTGAGCTTCTTGGGGACCACGACCTCCACGGTAACGAGCAGGTCACCGGTTCCGCGGTCGGTCTTCACGCCGCGGCCGCGCACGCGCAGGGTCCGCCCGGACGGGGTGCCCGCGGGCAGGCGCAGCGTCACCGGCTCACCCTCGAAGGTCGGAACCGCGATGCGCGCCCCGGCTGCGGCCTCGCTGAAGCTGACGGGAACGGTCAGGGTGAGATGGTCGCCGTCTCGCCCGAACAGCGGGTCGTCGCCGACACGCACGATCACATAGAGATCCCCCGGCAGCCCGCCGTTGGCACCTGCGCCGCCCTTGCCCCGCAGCCGGATCCGCTGACCGTCAGCGACGCCGGCGGGGATCCGGACCTTCGTCGTCGAGCGGTCGGACCGCTCACCCAGGGCCACCTCGGAGGTCACCCCGTTCACGGCTTCGGAGAAGGAGAGGGAGATCTGCGCCTGATGGTCGGGCCCGCGCTGCGGGCGGTTGGCGCCCGGCGCCCCGCCGAACGGCCCGGCGCCGCCGCCGAACAGGTTCGCCAGCAGGTCGTTCAGCCCATCGGCGCCCGAGAACTGGAACGTGTGGGTTCCCCCCGGGCCTGTGGCGGCGAACGGGTTGCCGCCGGCGGCGAGGCGGCGGATCTCGTCGTACTGCGCACGCTTGTCGGCGTCGCCGACCACGTCGTAGGCGGCCGAGACCTCCTTGAAACGTTCCTCGGCGCGGGCATCGTCGGGATTCCGGTCGGGGTGCAACCGGCGCGCGAGCGAGCGGTAGGCCTTGGTGATCTCGTCCTGGGGTGCTTCGGCGGACACCCCCAGAACGCGGTAGTAGTCCTTCTGCAGCCACTCCTGGCGTATGTCGTTCATCACCTCACCCGCCTCGGAACTCGTGCGGGTGGGAGGTCATCCCCGGACGCCGACCACGGCGGGACGCAACACCCGCCCGCTCCACGCATAGCCGGTGCGCAGCACGTCGGTCACGATCGGGGCCCCTGAGGCCTCACCGTCGGTATCGTCGGGAGTGGCCATCACGGCCTCGTGATAGTTCGGATCGAAGGGCTCGCCGGCCGGCGAGATCACCTCGAGGCCGCCCTCGGTGAGCGCGTCGAGGAGCGCGCCGTGCAGCGGTCCGACCAACTCGCTGTCGTGGGCGGCACCGGCTTCAGACGCGTCGAGGACCGCCAACAGCCGTGTCGCCAGGTCGGCCGCCCCCCGTTCGGAGGCCTGGGCCTGCTGGTCGGCGGCCCGGCGCCGGAAGTTGGCGAATTCGGCCTTCAGACGGGCGAGAGCGTCGAGGTACTCGGCGCACCGCCCGCAGGTCACCCCATCGGGCGCGTCCCCTGCCGCACCCGGCGCACCGGTGTCCTCATCGATCGTCCCGGCTTGCGCCGTTGCGGCGTCGTCGACGGTGGCTCCTTCCGGCTCTGGATCGAGTTGTTCCTCGGCGGCCCCAGCCGCCGCGCGCTCGGGCGCAGCCGTCACGAATCCTCCTCGTCGAGGATCTCGGCGTCGATCACGTCGTCGCCGCCCGGCGCATCGCCGGCGGCGCCCTCGGCGTCGGGGCTCTGCGAGGCCCGGGCGTACATCGCCGACACGAAGTTCTCGACGGCTTGCTGGAGGTCGTTGGCGGCGGAATCCACCGCGGCCACGTCGTCACCCTCGAGGGCGCTGCGGGTCGCCTCCATCTTGGTACGCAGGTCGGCCGCCCCCTCCGCGTCGGCCTCGGCGGCATCCTCCTCGAGCAACTTCTCGGCGCGGTACACCAGGGAGTCCGCCATGTTGCGGGTCTCGGCGGCCTCCCGGCGGCGCTGATCCTCCTCGGCGTGCGCCTCGGCGTCGCGCACCATCTTGTCGATCTCGTCGTCGTCCAGCGACGACTGGCCGGTGATGGTGATGGACTGCTCGTTGCCGGTGGCCTTGTCGCGCGCCGACACGTGGACGATGCCGTTGGCGTCGATGTCGAAGGTGACCTCGATCTGCGGCACTCCCTGTGGCGCCGGCGGGATGTCCACCAGCTGGAACTTGCCGAGCGTCTTGTTGAACTCGGCCATCTCGCGCTCGCCCTGCAGCACGTGGATCTCCACCGACGGCTGGTTGTGGGCAGCGGTCGTGAAGACCTCCGAGCGCTTCGTGGGAATGGTGGTGTTGCGGTCGATGAGCCGCGTCATGATCCCGCCCTTGGTCTCGATCCCCAGCGAGAGCGGTGTCACGTCGAGCAGCAGCACATCGGTCACGTCGCCCTTCAGAACGCCGGCCTGGATGGTGGCGCCGACGGCCACGACCTCGTCGGGGTTGACGCCCTTGTGCGGGGTCTTGGCGGTCATCTCGGTGACCAGCTCGGCGACGGCGGGCATGCGCGTGGACCCGCCGACCAGGATCACGTGGTCGACCTCGTTGGCGGTCAGGCCAGCGTCGGCGAGAGCCCGTTCGAACGGCCGGCGGCAGCGGTCCAGGAGGTGGGACGTCATCGACTCGAAGGCAGCCCTCGTGAGGGTGTAGTCCAGGTGCAGCGGGCCCGAGGAGGTGGCGGTGATGAACGGGAGGTTGATCTGTGCCTCCTGCTTCTGGGAGAGCTCGATCTTGGCCTTCTCGGCGGCCTCCTTGAGGCGTTGCAGCGCCATCGGATCACCGCTGAGATCGACGCCGTGGTCGCCCTTGAAGCGGTCGGCGATCCACTCGATGACCGCCTCGTCCCAGTCGTCGCCGCCCAACTTGGTGTCACCGCTGGTGGACTTCACCTCGAAGACGCCGTCGCCGATCTCCAGCACCGACACGTCGAAGGTGCCGCCGCCGAGATCGAAGACCAGCACGGTCTCGTCCGCATGCTTCTTCTCGAGCCCGTAGGCCAGGGCCGCGGCGGTCGGCTCGTTGATGATGCGCAGCACTTCGAGACCGGCGACCTGGCCCGCCTCCTTGGTGGCGGTGCGCTGGGCGTCGTCGAAGTAGGCGGGCACGGTGATGACCGCCTCGGTCACGTCCTCGCCGAGATAGGACTCGGCGTCGCGCTTGAGCTTCATCAGGATGCGGGCCGAAATCTCCTGGGGCATGTACTTCTTCCCGTCGATCTCGACGACGGGCACCGTCTCGCCCATGTGCCGCTTCACCGAGCGGATCGTGCGGCCGGCGTTGGTGATTGCCTGCCGCTTGGCGACCTCGCCGACGAGCACCTCACCGCCGGCGGCGAACGCCACGATCGACGGCGTCGTGCGCGCCCCCTCGGCGTTGGCGATGACGGTCGGATCGCCGCCCTCCATCACGCTCACCACCGAGTTGGTCGTGCCCAGGTCGATGC
>JAPPKQ010000377.1 GCA_028819945.1 bacterium
ACGTACGGCAGGTACGGGGTCGCATCACCCACACGGGCGACGTGCTCGAGGAGATGAGCACCGACGACGTGCGGTCCGCGGCCGGGTTCTTCAAGGAGAAGGGCATCAACGCCGTGGCCCTGTGCTTCATGCACAGCTACCTGGATCCCTCCCACGAGCAGCGGGCGCGCGACCTGTTCCGCGAGATCCACCCCGACTGCTTCCTGACCATCTCCTCGGACGTCCTGCCGGAGTTCCGCGAGTACGAGCGGGCAATGACGACGTGCCTCAACGCTGCGCTGATGCCGCTCGTGACCGACTATCTCGACAGCCTCGACAGCCGCCTCAAGGGGGCCGGCTACTCGGCCCCGCTGCTGCTGATGCGCTCCTCGGGTGGGCTCTCCCAGAGCGACCGGGTGGTGGAGCAGCCGGCCACCATCGCCTACTCCGGTCCCAGTGCCGGGGTCTTGGGCATGGCCTGGTTGGCCGACCAGATCGGCGAGGACAAGGTCCTCACCTACGACATGGGCGGAACGTCCACCGACGTCGCCCTCGTCGAGGACGGCCGGCCCCTGCTGACCACCGAGGGACTGCTGGACATCTATCCCATGGGCATGCCCTCGATCGACATCGTGTCCATCGGCGCGGGCGGAGGGTCGATCGCCTCGCTCGGCACCGGTGACCGCCTCCGGGTCGGTCCCGAGAGTGCCGGTGCCGACCCCGGGCCGGTCTGCTACGGCAAGGGCGGCACCCAGCCCACTGTCACCGACGCCAACCTCGTCCTCGGGCGGATCCCCGACTACCTGCTCGGCGGGGACATGCCGTTGAACGCCGAAGCAGCGCGGGACGTGGTCGGAACCGTTGGGGGCAAGCTCGGCCTGGCGCCTGAGGAGTTCGCCTACGGCATCCTGCAATTGGCCGCCGCCCGCATGTCCGCCGCCGTCCGCCAGGTCTCGATCGCCCGCGGCCGCGACCCGCGTGAGTACGCGCTCTTCGCCTTCGGCGGGGCCGGCCCGCTGCACGCCGCAGAGTTGGCCGACCAACTCGGGATCCGCCGGATTGTGATTCCCCCGCGCCCCGGCCTCGGCTCCTGCCTGGGCCTGCTCGCAGCGGACATCCAGGCGAGCGCGGTGCAGACCGTCAACTCGCGCGCCGAGAACATCTCCCCCGACCGGATCGGCGACACGTTCGCCGACCTCGAGGCGAAGGTGGTCGCCGACATCCAGGGCCAAGGCATCGCCACCCCCACCACGGAGCGATTCGCCGACCTCTGCTACGTCGGCATGGCGACGGAGTTGACCGTCCCGGTTCCGGACGGACCGGTCTCCGCCGCCGGCCTCGACGCCGCAGTGGAGGCATTCCATGCCGAGCACCTGCGCACCTACGGCTACCACTACGCCGGCGAGCAGCCCGTTGAGTTCGTCAACCTGCGCGTCCGGGGAACGGGCCCGCTGCCCCGGATCGAGTTGGCGGAGACCACTCCTCGGGAGGGTTCGGTGGACGACGCCGTCCTCGGGGACCGCGAGGTGTACTACGGACCCCGCCACGGGCAGCAGACGACACGCCTCTACGACCGGGACCGGCTGGCAGTCGGTCACGAGGTCGCCGGGCCGGCGATCATCGTGGAGTACGACTCCACCGTGCTGGTGCCGCCGAGGGCCAACACCCGGGTGGATGCCCTCGGCAACCTGCTCATCCAACTCGCCTGACGAGACCCTCCCCCCAACGACACCCGCCGACGACGAAAGGAGCCGACCCATGTCATCCACCGGCAACGGTTCTGAAGTGACCACCGAGTTCGAGCCGATCCTCTTCGAGATCATCGAAGGCGCCATCGAGTCGGCGCGCCGCGAGATGGAGATCCAGGTGGAACGCACGGCGCGGTCCACGATCGTGCGCGAGCAGCACGACCACCGCTCGGGCATCTTCGACTCGCACGGAAACAGCGTCACGGCGTTGTCCTTCGCCTCGGTGCCCACGCCGGTCATGACCAAGTTCGCCGGCAACATCCATCCGGACGACGTCTTCCTCTACAACGACCCGTACAAGTCCGACGGGGGCATCACCCACCTCGGCGACATGTGCATCACTCGGCCGGTCTTCTCCGGTGACCAGATCGTGGCCTACGTGCAGGTATTCGGACACGTCAACGACATCGGGGGCCTGACGCCGGGCAGCGTCCCGCTCACGGCGTTCGAGATCTTCCAAGAGGGCTTCGTCGTCCCGCCGGTGAAGCTCTACGACCGGGGGCAACTCAACGTGGCGCTCTTCGAGACCATCCTGAACAACTCGCGGTTCCCCGACGACCTGCGGGCCGACATCGACGCCTTCGTGAACGCCTGCGGGATCGGAGTCGTGCGGGTCGAGGAGTTGTGTGAGCGCTACGGCGCCGAAGCGCTGGCGCAGACCTTCCAGGGGCTCCTGGACCGGTGCACCCGGAGCCTGCGCGAGACGGTCCTGCCGATGATCCCCGACGGCTCGTACACGTTCGAGGACTTCTGCGAGTACGTGGATGTGCAGCCTCGCGAGCCGCGCCACTACGTCAAGCTGCGCGCCACCATGACGAAGTCGCCCGACGGCATCAACTTCGATTTCTCCGGCACCGATCCGCAGATCAAGGGCTCCCTCAACTGGCCCGCCAACGGCCGGTACTACGCCAAGTCGCTCGGCACGCTCTTCCTGGCCTTCGCCCCGGACATGATCATCAACGACGGCGTGAACGAGGTGATCACGTGCACGCTGCCCGAGCGCACCGTGCTCAGCCCCGAGTGGCCGGCCGCCTGCGGCTGGCGCACGTTCCCGCTGCTGCGCATCCTCGACCTGGGTCTCGGCATCCTGGCGAAGGCCTCGGGCGGGTTCGTGCCCGCACCGTCGGAGTCCATCTCCTCCTACGGGCTATTCGGCCACAACGCCGACGGCGACTACTTCCTGCTGCGGGAGATCA
Organism: bacterium; assembly: GCA_028819945.1. GTDB lineage: Bacteria > Actinomycetota > Acidimicrobiia > Acidimicrobiales > CATQHL01 > VXNF01. The sequence goes on from JAPPKQ010000377.1 coordinate 2,924, forward strand.
CCGGTGCGGGGTCCGGCGCCCGTCCCTTCGCCGACGGCGCCGACACCGTGGACGTGGCCCCCGAATCCCGGAACATGCCGGCCGAGTTCGCCGAGACGAACTTCCCGGTCCGCATCACCAGGCTGGGTCTACGCCAGGACTCCGGCGGGGCCGGGACGTTCAGGGGTGGTCTGGGCTACTTCAAGGACATCGAGATCCTCATCGACGGGGAGATGCTGATCCACTCCGACCGCGCCACGCTGCAACCTTGGGGGGTCAAGGGCGGCAGGGCCGGCCAGGGCTCGGTCTGGCTCCTGAACCCCGACACACCCGAGGAGAGGGTGCTACCGGGCAAGTCGGACTCCATCGACGTTCGCAAGGGCGACATCCTGCGCGTGCTCAGCCCCGGCGGCGGCGGCTGGGGCGACCCCCTGGACCGCGACCCGGCTTCCGTGCTGCTGGACGTGCGGCGAGGTCTGGTCTCCCCCGAGAGCGCCCGCGACGACTACGGAGTGCTGTTCCTGCCGACCGACGACAACTACGAGCTCGAATTGGATGAAGCGGCCACGCAGGCCCAGCGCGATGCAATCCGCGCCGAGAGGCCGCCGCTCAAGCTGTTCGACCGCGGCGAGAATTTCTACAGGCTCGTCGAGGAGGGGAAGATCACCCTCACGAGCAGTGACGAGGCCCTGGCGCCGGCCGGCTGATGCTGCGCGCCGCCGCCGTCCAGATCTGCCCGGTCGACGGGGACGCCGACGCCACCCTCGCCAAGGCCGAGCAATGGCTCGTCGATGCCGGCGAGCAGGGCGTGAAGCTGGCGGTCCTCCCCGAGGGCTACCTGCCGGGCTTCGCCCTGATCCGCGAGGCCAAGGCGGCGGGCGACCCGGCTCGGCTGGCCGAGGTGTTCGGGGGGTTCGACACGGTGCCCGGTGTCGCCACCGGGCGGGTGGGCGACATCGCCCGCCGCTACGGCATGGTGGTCGCCTTCGGGATGCTCGCGCGTGCCGAGGAGGGTGAACGCCCTACCAACGTCTCGGTGCTCATCGACGAGAACGGCGAGATCCGCAACGTCCACCGCAAGATCCACCTGACGCCCACCATCGAGGCCCCCGATTTCACGCCCGGCTCCTCTCTCGCCGTCGCCGACACGGCCGCCGGCTGCGTGGGCAACATGATCTGCGCCGACTTCTCGCTGCCGGAGACGACGCGGATCCTGGCGATCAAGGGGGCACGGGTGATCTGCGGCTCCCTGGCGGGGTTCTACGTGGACGGGCCCGACGCCGAGCAGGTCGTGCTCCACCTGTTCCTGCACTCGCACACATCACCCACCCGAGCCATCGACAACTCCGTCTATCTCGTGCTGGCCAACATGGTCGGACGCAGCGGCGACCTGGGATTCTTCGGCAAGAGCCGGATCATCAACCCGGAGGGGCGCATCCTGGCCGAGGGAGGCGAGGGCGTCGATTGCGAGGAACTGGTCATCGCCGACATCGATCCGGACATCGACCGGGGTGACATGCCCTTCCGTCTGATCGACCGGCGCCGTCCGGATCTCTACGACGACATCCTCCTGCCGAATCCCAACGTCGGGGCGATCGAATGGCAGGGCTAGCCGGGGCCGTCACACACCCGCTGGACCCGCTGACGGCAACCGAGATCGAAGAGGCCGCCGCCATGATCCGGCGAGAGTGCGCCGGCATGGAGCGGCTCCGCTTCCCCCTCCTCATGCTCGAGGAACCTCCGAAGGAGGAGGTGTACCGCTTCGAGCAGGGGGATCCGATCAACCGCAGGGCGCGCGCCACCCTGCTGAACCGGGCCGATGGCACTGCGTACGAGGCCGTGGTGTCGCTGAACGAGGGGCGGATCACCTCGTGGCGCTCGCTCGAGGGGGCGCAGCCTCCGATCCTCATGGAGGAGTTCGCCGCGGTCGACGAGCTCGTGAAGAACGACGAGCGCTGGCGTGAAGCGCTGCGCCGGCGCGGCGTCACCGACTTCGACATGGTGCAGGTGGACCTCTGGTCGGTGGGCGATTTCCCGATCGAGGGGATCGACCCGGATCGGCGCCTGGTCCGGGCGGCGTCCTACCTGCGGCACGCCCCGACCGACAACGGCTACGCCAAGCCCATCGAGAACGTCGTCGCCATCGTGGACCTCAACGAGAACCGGGTGCTCAAGGTCACCGACGGCGACGTCGTCCCGCTCCCGCCCGAGTCGGGCAACTACGACGCGGCCTCGGTGGGCGAGCTGCGCACCGACCTGAAGCCGCTCGACATCGTCCAACCGGAGGGACCGAGCTTCTCCATCGAGGGGAGCCTGCTGAGGTGGCAGCGCTGGAGCACGAGGGTCTCCATGCACCCCACCGACGGGCTCGTCCTGCACCAGGTGGCCTACGACGACGGCGACCGGCGCCGCCCGATCCTCTACCGCGCCGCCCTCTCGGAGATGGTCGTGCCCTACGGCGACGGCACCGACGCCTTCCACTGGCGCAACGCGTTCGACGCCGGCGAGTACGGCATGGGCCGGAACATGGGCTCGCTCACCCTGGGCTGCGACTGCCTCGGCGAGATCCGCTACCTGGACACCGTCGTGGCCGACGACGACGGCCGCCCCGCGCTGTGCCGCAACGTCGTCTGCATCCACGAGGAGGACTACTCGATCCTCTGGAAGCACCTGGACCTCAGCACGGGCTCCAGTGAGGTGCGCCGCTCGCGACGCCTCGTCGTCTCGTGCATCGGCACGCTCGGCAACTACGAGTACGGCTTCTACTGGTACTTCTACCAGGACGGCCACATGGAGTTCGAGATCAAGCTCACCGGTGTGGTGCAGACGCGCGCTCTTCCGCCGGGCGGCGGCGACGACTACGGCACGATCGTCTCGACGGATCTCAGCGCCGTGAACCACCAGCACATCTTCAACATGCGCCTCGACTTCGACGTGGACGGAACCGGGAACTCCGTCGTGGAGGTCGACACGGTGCCGCTGCCGCCCGGAGCGGCCAATCCGCACCTCAACGCCTTCGCCGGCCGGGAGACGCTCCTGGGGACCGAGCAGCAGGCGCAGCGCATCATCGACCCGCTCAAGACCCGCTACTGGAAGATCGTCAATCCCTCGAGGCTCAACCGCTTCGGCCGGCCCGTTGCCTTCAAGCTCCTCCCCGAGGCCAGTTCGCTGATGCTGGCGTCGCCCGACTCCCGGGTCGCTCGGCGAGCCCGATTCGCGCAGAAGCACCTCTGGGTCACGCCCTACCACCCCGACGAGATGCACGCCGCCGGCGACTACCCCAACCAGAGCACCGGCGAGGGCGGGCTGCCCGTCTGGACCGCCCAGGACCGCGGCATCACCGACACCGACGTGGTGGTGTGGCACACGTTCGGGGTGTCGCACATCCCGCGTCCGGAGGACTGGCCGATCATGCCCGTGGAGCGCATCGGCTTCCAGTTGCTGCCCGTGGGCTTCTTCGACCGGAACCCGTCGCTGGACGTCGCGCCGCCGCAGTCGGCGTGCCATACCGACGGCGACTCCGACGAGTGAACCTGTCGCCGGCGCACGGGAACCCGGAGGCTGCCGGCGATGCTGCGGATCGACTCGAGTGTCATTCCGGCGGAGGACCTGCCCCTGACTCGATCCGGGGCCGGAATCCCGGGCACGCGGCCCCGCCTGCGCCCGGAGTCGATCGACCAGGTCGGTCCTGGGAAGGGACTGGCAGAGCGTGGTCGGCCTGATTCGGCTAGAAACTTGACCCGGCGAGGGAGGGAAGCAGCATGGACCATCGCAACCGTGACGAGCCGCAGTTCTTCGACGTGTGGACGCTGCCCTGGGAGACGGTCCCCGGGGCGAGCTTCCTGCATGGCGCCGAGGCGCGGACCATGTCGCAGCGTCCCGAGACGGGCGCCGGCACCTACATGGTGAAGATGCCGCCGGGCTGGTCGCACGTCGAGCAGGCCGACGAGGGGGCGCTGGAGATCTTCGTCGTGGAGGGCGACCTCACCGCCAACGGCCGCACCGTCGGCGCCGGCGGCTACGCCGCGGTGCCGAAGGGCTGCGGCCCGCTGGAACTAGCCACCGAGGGGGGCTTCCAGGCCTACGCCTTCTGGAACCCCGTGTGGGCCGACGGCTACTACTACGACAGCCGGCCCTACGTGGCCAAGGTCTGGGAGATCGACTGGATCCTCACCGAGATGCCCGGCCTGCGCCACGGGATCATGCACAAGTCGCTGCGCTGGCCGGACCCGGCCGAGGGCCTGTTCCACGGCGGCCCCGGCGGGATGCTGCGGTTCATCCAGATGGCGCCCGGCTTCGGCGAGCCCCGCCAGGAGGTCCACTGGGACACCTGGGAGGAGATGGTCTGGCTGGCGGGCGACCTGCTCATGCCCGAGCGAGGCATGCACGCACCCGGATCGTTCCTGGCCAATCCCGCGGGGCTGAAGCACGGCCCGCTGCTGACAGCGCGGGGCAGCCTGCTGATGCTCCACTGCGAGGCGCCCATGGGCGCGCAGTTCTACGAACTGACGAGCGACGACGGCACCGAGGTCGGCGCCCGGTTGGTGGCGGACTTCCACGACGGCGAGTCATGGTTGGAGGCGCCCCGTCACACCGACTGGGACCGACGTCGCGAGCAACCGATCTATCCCAGCACGACACCCGTGTACGCCGTCCCCGACGGGGACGTTTAGCAGGCGGTGAAAGACGTGGCTTGCTCGGGTGGCCGCGGGGTTCAGGCTGAGCCCACCGCCAGGACGGGCCCGTCCAGTGGGCAGATGCCCAGGCGCTCAGAACGGAGGGGTGTGCCCATGGCCAGCAGGCGAACGGGGACCAACAAGCGAACAGGAACGGGCGTCGGCCTGCGTCGGCTCACGGTCGGGGGCTGTGCAGCCGCGCTGCTGGTGAGCGTGCTCGTCGGCGCCGCCCAAGCGCAGCAGGCCGCGGGCTGCATACCGACCACGACCCGCCCGGCGGTGTCGGTCAGCGCCTCCTACGACAACGGCCCGAACGTCGCGGTGACCATCAAAGTCCGTCACAAGCGCAACATGGCGTCATCCAAGACCGTGAGGGTGACAGTCGACTACGGCGACGGCACGACCTACGACGCGACCGTCACGGTCCCGGACAGCCCAACGACGAGGCCACATGAGGACGACTACACCAGCGCTTCGCTGGCCGTACCGCGCGGCAACCATCAGAGCGTCGCTGTCACCGTGAACGGCCACGCCGACTACCTGGTGTGCAAGCGTCACGCCGTCGTGACCTTCAGCGGCGTGGTCGTGCGCGTGCCGCCGCCGACACCGACGACGCTGCCCCCACCCGAGCCGCCGCCGGACTACGTCGCCGAGATCATCGCCAACTCCCCCCCTCGGCCCGAGCCGAGGCCCGAAGCCGACCGGTTCAACCCGGACGGCTCGGTCAACCTGTACGGCCCCGGTGGCTTGCTCACCCCCGAACGCCGGCAAGCCTGGAAGTGCTGGGCCACCTTCGGCACCGCCGAAGGCTGCTGAAACAGGCTGCTGAATCCGGGGGTCAGTCGTCGGGCTCGTGCCCGACTCGGAACGGCCCATCCAGTCGGTGAACGCGCCGTCTCCTTGCGCGGCGCCCGGCCAGCCCCACCACCTCCTCGGCGGGGGGCTAGTCGCTGAAGGTGACGTCTCCTTGCGCTTGGCGGTTGGCGAGGCCGCTGCTCCGGACGAGGGCGAGACCGAGTTGGTCTTCGCTGCCGATGGTGACGGCGACGGTGGCACACGTCGCGACCGGGGCGACCCGCCCGCAGCGTATGGTGACGAGGAGGCGGACCTCCGCGCAGACGCAGGCGCGGCCGGCGGATCGGGAGGCGACGGTGGCGTGGTCGATTAGCGGGGCGGTGCAGCGGTGCGCGAACCGGCGGGTCGCTCTGGCGGCACTGGTCGGCGTCGCCGGTTGCGTGGCGGGTCTGGCTTGGCGCCAGGCGCGCTTGGCGGGCCTGGAACTGCTCGACACCCGAGGCTGGTACACGCCCCAAGAAGCGGCAGCGCTGTTCGACGCCCTCGACCGGCTCGACGGCGACGCCACGTTCGTCTACGCAATCACCGCGCTCACCATCGACATGGTGTTCCCGGCCTGTTACGGGCTGCTCCTGGCGGTCCTGCTGTTCCGGCTCTTCGGTGGCGGGGCGCCGTTCTACCTGCTGCCGCTGTCTGTCGCCCTGGCGGACGTGCTGGAGAACGCGACGGTCGCGGCGCTGGCGCTCAGCCATGACGGCACGCCTTCCCCGCTGGCGTGGCCGGCCGCGGCGTTCACCCTGGCCAAGACCGTCCTGATCTTCGCGACACTGGCGGCGGTCGTCGCCGGCGCCGCGCTCCGGCTGCGGGCCGGCGTACGCCGCTCCGCATGATCGGGGACCTATCGGGGGCCATACGGCCGACGCTGCGCGCTGCAAGCCGACGCGTCCCGGCTCGAACCCTGCGGGCCCGACGGACCGCGGCGGCAATGACGGCGAGGAGTCGTCGCAGGACGCGGGCGGCGGCGCCCAGCGGGCGTGCGCCGACACCGGATCATCGACGGTGACCTACAGTGCAGTAGCGAGCAGCGCGGTCGCGCGGCTGCCCAAGCCCGGGCTCATGTCAGAGTCCTCCGGGGCCGGGAGCAGTTATCGCCTCCCGATCTCGGACACCTCGACCACCCGACCGGGGACCGCACCCCGTGGAACGACCCATACAGCAAAGACCGCTCGACCAGCCGAGGAGGGCATGACATGGCGGAGATGAGCAACGGCGACCTGGTACGCAAGACCTACGACGCCTTCAACAGCCGCGACTTCGAGGCGGCGATCGAATGCGTGCACGAGGACCTGGACTGGACCGAGGTGGCCAGCGGGCGCCGCTATCAGGGCCCCGATGGCATGCTACGGGAATACCGCGAGTGGGCGCGCGCGTTCCCCGACGGCTCCGCGGAGATCACCAATCTGATCGAGGGCGGCGAATGGGTGGTCGTGGAGTTCACGGTCCGGGGAACCAACACCGGGCCCATGATGGGCCCCGACGGCGAGATACCGCCCACGAACGCCACGATCGAGCTGCAGTCCTGCGACGTGCTGCGCGTCGTCGACGGCCGCGTCGCCGGGGGCCGCAGCTACTTCGACCTCAACACGGTCACGCGCCAGGTCGCCGGGGACTGAGCCGGGGCCGAGGCCCCGCCGCAGACAACCCGGCGCGCCGCGGCTCCCGAGCTCTCCGGGCCGCCCGACGCGGCCCCCCGGGGGGCCGAGGCCCCGGAGAGTCCGCCGCACACAACCCGCAGCGGCGCGGCGGAGCGGTCAGACGATCCCGTCGGCGGCCAGTGTCGCCAACTCGTCGGCGCTGAGACCGAGCAGGCCGGTCAGGATCTCGCCATTGTGCCAGCCGAGTTGCGGACCGGGCCAGCGCAGTCGACCCGGCGTCTCGGACAGCTTCGGCACGACGTTCTGCATGGGCAGTTCGCCGATCTCGGGGTGCACGAGTTTCACGATCGCCTCCCGGGCCGCGAAGTGGGGATCGCGGAGCATCTCGGGCGCCCGGTAGATGTGGCCGGTGGGCACACCGTGCTGCTCGAGGACCTCGTTCACCGCCACCGCATCCAGGCCGGCGCTCCATGCGGCGATCAACTCGTCCAGTTCCGCCTGGTGGGCGCCACGTGCCACGTGTGTGGCGTAGCGCTCGTCGGTCGCCAGGTCGGGCCGTCCCATCGCTTCGGCCAGCCGCCGGAAGACCGTGTCCTGGTTGGCGGCGATGATGACCATCTGACCGTCGGCGGTGGGATACACGTTCGATGGCGCCACGTTGGGGAGGATTGCGCCCGTTCGCTCCCGTATGTAGCCCGCCACGGCGTACTCGGGGATCAGCGACTCCATCACGCCAAGCACGGCCTCGTAGATGGCCGAATCCACGACCTGGCCGCGGCCGGTGCGCTCGCGGACATGCAGAGCACACAGTGCGCCGAGGCAGGCGAAGGTCGCTGCCAGCGTGTCGCCGATGCTGATGCCGACCCGGCTCGGTGGCGAGTCCGGGTTCCCGACGACATGCCGCAGCCCCCCCATGGCCTCGCCGACCGAGCCGTAGCCGGGTCGCCCGGCGTAGGGGCCGGTCTGGCCGAAGCCCGTGACCCGCACCAGGATCAGGCGGGGGTTGATGGCCGAGAGTTCCTCGTAGCCGAGCCCCCAGCGTTCCAGCGTGCCGGGCCGGAAGTTCTCCACCATGATGTCCGAGGAGGAGGCGAGCCGGCGCACGATGTCCTGGCCGCGGGGCTCGCGCAGGTTGACGGTGACCGACTTCTTGTTGCGGGCCACGACGGGCCACCACAGCGAGTGTCCCCCGGCGCGTTCCCGGCCCCACTGGCGCATGGGGTCGCCGACGCCCGGTTGCTCGATCTTGATGACCTCGGCGCCGAAGTCGGCCAGCAGCTGCCCGCAGAAGGGCCCCGCCAGCAGGACGCCCGTCTCCAGGACGCGCAGTCCGTCGAGTGCCGGGGTCATCGATCTCTCCGTCGGCCGCCGGGAACCGGCAGTCCTCGAGCCTGAACGACGGTTACTACAGGGCGCCGAGGGCGGCGTCGTAATCGGGTTCGTCGGTGATCGGGTTCACGAGTTGGGTGTGGGCGACGTTGCCGTCTGCGTCGATCACGACGACAGCACGGGCGCAGAGGCCTGCGAGGGGGCCGTCGGCGATCTGCACGCCGTAGGCGTCGTAGAACTCCGGCGACCGGAACGTGGAGGCGCACGCGACGTTCTCGATGCCCTCGGCGCCGCAGAAGCGACCGGCCGCGAACGGCAGGTCGGCCGACACGCACAGCACCGCGGCGCCGGCGAGGGCGGCGGCGCGCTCGTTGAAGGCCCGCACCGAAGCGGCGCAGGTGGGCGTGTCGATGCTCGGGAAGATGTTCAGCACCACGCGCTTGCCGGCGAAGTCGCCGAGGCTCACATCTGCCAACCCGTCACCCGTGAGGCTGAAGTCCGGCGCCGGCCCACCGACGCTCGGCAGGTCTCCGCCCGTGTTCATGATCGTTCCGCGAAACTCGATTTCGGCCATGGCAGATCCTCTCCGGTCGCCTCCTCCGCTGCTGTTTTCTAGCCGATCGACCGTCGAATAGCGACGGGCTGAATCCGCAATCGCCGCACGCGAGAGGACGGGCAGTGCTGCGCGGCGCCACGGTTGGCACTCTCGATGCAGCTCGCGATCTGCAGGGGCGCAGCCGGTGACGCTGCGGCATCGGAAAGGCGCCGAGCCGATACCGTGAACCCCGCACTTCGCCGACCGGGGTCGGCGCCGCCCGTCTCCAGCGGCGGATCGAAGGAACCCGAGGAACCATGACCACCTACCGTCCACCGCTGCAGGACATGCAGTTCGTCCTCGAGCACATCTGCGACGTGCGCTCGCTGGCCAAGCTGGAGGCCTTCCAGTCCTTCGACCCCGACAGCCTTCCCGACATCCTGGCCGAGGCGGGACGCTTCTTCTCCGAGGTCTTCGCGCCGCTGAACCGAACCGGCGACACGACACCCAGCATCCACAATGACGACGGCAGCGTCACGACACCTCCCGGTTTTCGCGAGGCCTACGAGGCGTACGTGGACGCCGGCTGGGGTGCGGCGGCGTTCGATCCGGAACTCGGCGGGGGCGGGTTGCCGTGGACGGTCGGGTTGGCCCTGCAGGAGATGATGACGGCGTCGAACCTCGCCCTGTCGCTGTGCCCGCTGCTGACCCAGGGCGGAATCCACCTGCTCGACCTCCACGCCTGCGCGGACCAGCGCGACACGTACCTGCCGAAGCTCATCGCCGGCGAGTGGACCGCCACCATGCTGCTGACCGAACCCCAGGCCGGATCGGACCTGGGCGCCCTGTCGACCCGCGCCGAGCGCGCCGCCGACGGCAGCTACCGACTGGTCGGCCAGAAGATCTTCATCACCTGGGGCGAGCACGACATGGCCGCCAACACCATCCACTTGGTGCTGGCCCGCACCCCCGACGCGCCCGCCGGCTCGCGGGGCATCTCGTGCTTCATCGTCCCCAAGTACCTGCTCGATCCGTCCGGCAACCCGGGCGAGCGCAACGACATCACCTGCGTCTCCATCGAGCACAAGATGGGCATCCACGCCAGCCCTACCTGCGTCATGTCGCTCGGCGAGTCCGGCGGCGCCGTCGGCTACCTCATCGGCGAGGAGAACATGGGCCTGCTCTACATGTTCACGATGATGAACAACGCCCGGCTCGGCGTCGGGTTGGAGGGCGTGGGCGTGGCCGACCGGGCCTACCAGCAGGCTCTGGACCACGCCGGCGAGCGCCGGCAGGGCCGCCGACCCGATTCGGCGCCGGGTGAGAAGGCCGCCATCATCGAGCATCCCGACGTGCGGCGCATGCTGTTGACCCAGAAGGCCTACATCGAGGCCATGCGCTGCCTGTGCTACTACAACGCCGCCGTCCTGGAC
>JAPPKQ010000062.1 GCA_028819945.1 bacterium
GCCCACGTGGTACATGACCTCGTTGCGGCGGCCCTCGGCGATGGCGGTGCGGATACGGCCGCCTATGTCGGCGAGGGCGTCGTCCCAGCTCACCCGCTCCCACTGGCCCGAGCCTCGCTCCCCGGCCTGCCGCAATGGGTACAGGATGCGCTCGTGGTCGTCGATCTGGTTGAGCGTGGCCGGACCCTTGGCGCAGTTCCGCCCCCGGCTGGCCGGATGCAGGGGGTTGCCCTCGACGCGGTCGATGCGCCCCGTGGCGTGGTTGACGTGACAGACCAGGCCGCAGGCGGCCTCGCAGTTGAAGCAGGTGGTGGGCACCAGGGTGTGGTGGTTCTCCACCCGGTGGGGCCAGGCCTTGGCGTCGAGCGAGGTGACGTCGTGCCAGGTCTCGTGAGGCGGGTAGCTGTTCAGCTCTGCCACGATCGGATCTCCGTTACGACAGCGGCACGGACTGGCCCGCCCGCACGAAGGTGTCCTCGTAGAGCCACATGCCCGCGACGGCGCAGATGCCGCCTGCGGCAGCCGGCCACGGCCCCGTCCCGGTTGCGAGGCCCGCAGCGACCAGTGCGGTCGGGACGGCCAGGCCCAGCATCACGCCGCCGGCCCAGAACCGCCGCGCGTAGCGACCGCGGGTCATCGCCTCGACCGCAGCGGAGACGTGGGCCGTGCGGTGCGCGGCCATCTCGGCGGCCACGAGCACCGCCGTGGCCAGCAACCCCGCAAGCAGCACCCACTGCACCGCGTCAGGGCTGGGCACGTCGGCGACCAGGTCCAGCACGGCGTATCCGGCGCCGCCCGCCACCACCGCCTGGGCGAGAAGCGTCGGAAGCAGCAAGGGCGTCTGCCAGAGGTCGCGGCCCTCGCACTGGCCGAACAGGAAGGCGGTGTAGCCCGCCGTGGCTGCGGCCAGCAGCGCGGCGGGGGCGGCGAGCACCTGCAGCGCCCCGACCGAACCGACCAGGCCCGCCACGAACCAGGCGGCGCAGACCGCGGCGTAGGCGCCGAGGACCACTGCACCCTTCACCAGCCAGGAGCGGCGGTTGGCTCGGGTCAGCAGGTAGTAGAACCGGTCGGGCCGGCGCAGGTCCCACACCAGGAGCAGGCCCGTGACCGCCAGGAAGACGCCGGCGGTCACCGCCGGCACCACGCCCGCGACGGCCTGCTCGCCGCCGTGGCCGAGCACCACCAGCAGCGCGGCCACGGCCATCATGCCCGCGGCGACCGCCTTGGTGACCAGGTAGCTGGAGACCTTCGCCTTCCAGGTCATCTGGTGCGCGGTGGTGTAGGTGGTGCGAGCCTCCACGCCGGCGCCGCCCACGTCGAGAGTCGGGTGCTGGGGGGTTGTGTCGGCCCAGATCATCCCGTCGCCGGCGATCGCCGTGCGCAGCGGATCAAGCGACGCCGGGTTGGCGCCCAGGTAGTGGACCTTGGGCAGGGTCCCCTGCTCGGGGGCCCGCACCGCGGTGTCGCTCCGGGCGATGAGCCGGGTGGTCTCGTCGTCGGGGTCGTCGAGGTCGGCCACCTTGATGGCGTGGGTCGGGCACACCACCACGCAACTCGGCTCGAGACCCTGCTCGATGCGGTGGTTGCAGAAATTGCACTTGTTGGCGGTGTTCGTGTCCGGGTTGATGTAGATGGCGTCGTAGGGGCAGGCGTTCATGCAGCCCTTGCATCCGATGCAATTGTCGTCGTCGAAGTCCACGACACCGTTGGCCGCCCGGAACAGGGCGTTCGTGGGGCAGATGCTGATGCAGGGCGCGTCGTCGCAGTGGTTGCAGCGCATCACCGAGAAATGCCGGTCGGCATCCGGGAACGACCCCGTCTCGATGTACTTCACCCAGGTCCGGTTCACGCCGAGGGGCACGTCGTGCTCGCTCTTGCACGCCACGGTGCAGGCGTGACAGCCGATGCAACTCTCGCTGTCGAGCAGGAACCCGAGCCGGGTCACCGGGAGCCTCCCGTGCTCACAGCCGAGTTGCGGGAAAGCCGGTGGATCCCCGCGCACAGCAGCTCCACCAGATGGCCGAACGTGTCCTCGGGATCATGGGGCAGCGGGTGCCCGTCTCCCGACTCGAGGTGGCTGAAGCCATGGAATGCGCTGCGCAGGGTGCGCGCCGCATGGACGCGGTCCGTCTCGCTGAGGTCGTAGTCACGCAGCGCCTGGCCCAGAACGGCGAGCACCCGCTCCACCGCGGCCTCGAGTTCGGCGTCCCCGGCGCACGGGTAGCGGTCGGTGGCCGCGTAGATGCCGGGGTGGTCGCGAACCATCTGGCGCCAGGCATGGCCCACCGCGGCCACGGCGTCGTCGCCGGACAGCCCGACGGCGGCGTCGGTCAGACGCTGGGCCAGGATCACGCGACCCCGGAGGCTGAGGCTGCGGAGCAGATCGTCATAGCTGCTCACGTGGCGGTACAGCGCCGGTTGGCGCACCCCGAGCGCATCGGCAACCCGGGTGAGCGTCAGCTTGCCGAGACCGTCGGCATCGGAGATCTCCGCCGCCGCCGAGATCACCCTCTCGCGGTCGAGCGGCCGCCGCGCCGGTGGCTCGCCGTCCTGTGGTCGTGTCATGGCCGCCGCCTCTCACCTCTGCCTCGACCCCGGGGGGCGAACGGCCTCGAAGCTAGCAGCTCTAACTCTTTCGTTAGAGTCGGCTCTTGTGGCGCGAGCGGCCTGGCAGGCGGCGATCGTGGCCACGGTGACGATGTCGTCCACACTGCAGCCGCGGGACAGGTCGTGCATGACGCCTGCGGTGCCCTGCAGCAACGGTCCGTACGCCCGGGCACCTCCCAGCCGTTCGGTGATCTTGTAGGCGATGTTTCCCGAGTCCGGATCGGGGAAGACGAATACGTTGGCCCGGCCCGCGACCTCCGAGTCCGGCGCCTTCGACCGTGCCACCGCGGGGCCCAAGCCGCGTCGAACTGCAGCTCGCCGTCCACGGCGAGCGACGGGGCCCGGTGCCGCACGATCTCGGTCGCCCGGCGGACCCGCTCAACCCGGGGGCCCGCCGCGCTGCCCTTCGTCGAGTACGACAGCATGGCCACCCGGGCGCCGGTGCCGAGGAGCGATTCGTGTGTCGCCGCGCTCGCCATGGCGATCGAGGCGAGTTGGGCGGCATCGGGTTCGGGGACCACGCCGCAGTCGGCGAAGGTGATCGGCGTCCCGTCGGGCAGGACCAGCACGAAGCAACTGCTGATGGTCTCGACACCGGGAGCCAGGCCGATGCAATGGAGGGCCGCTCTCACCACGTCGGCACTCGGCCGGGTCGCCCCGCCCACGCAGGCGTCGGCCTCGCCGGCGGTCACCATGAGCGCCGCGACATGGAGCGGGTCACCCAGATCGATGTGCTCGTTGAACGGCGAGGCCTCGGCCGCTGCTTGCACCGCGGCGGAACACAGCACAGCCGGATCGCCGACAAGCACCGGCGCCGCCAGCCCTGCAGCGTCCAGGCGCCGGGCGGCCTCGGCGGCCCGCCCGTCATCGCCGTCGGCCAGCACCACCCGCATGGATGAGGTTCGCGCCTGCCGCCGCCACAACTCGGTGACCGGGACGTGATCCCCCGTCGGTGGGGTGGTGCTCAACCCTTGCCCCGCCAGGGGATCAGACGCCTGCGAGCCAGGCGTCCACGCGGCCGAGAACCTGATCGAGCCGGTTCAGGAGGTCGTCGAGCACCGCGGTGTCGGCGACGAGCGGTGGCGACACCGAGAGCATCACCCCGCCCCGGCCGTCGGGTCGCACCAGCACGCGCGCTTCGCGCACCAGCCGATCCAGCACGCCTCCGGGTAGCAGTTCGGCGACTTCGGCGTCGCTGAAATCGGCACCCGAGTCGCGGTCGCGCATCAACTCCAGGGCGTAGAAGTAGCCGGTGCCCCGGACGTCCTTCACGCAGCGGTGAGCCTGCATGAGCGCCCGCAGGCCGTTGCCGAGTCGAGCCTCGTTGCGCAGCACGTTCCCGAGCACGTCCTCGTCACGCAGGGCCGTCATGTTGGCGACCGCCACGGCGGTGGCTACGGGATGGCCGCCGAATGTGGAGCCGTGCAGGAACATGCCTGAGGGCGAGTCCCACACCCGCTCGAGCAGCGGGCCGCGAACGACCAGACCGGCGAGGGGCTGGTAGGCGCTGGTGACGCCCTTGGCGAAAGTGATCATGTCGGGCCGGGCGCCGAAGCGATGGCTGCCGAACCAGTGGCCGAGGCGGCCGAAGGCGTTGATCACCTCGTCGGCGCACAGCAGCACGCCGTAGTCGTCGCAGATGCGGCGCAGTTCCTGCCAGTAGCCCTCCGGCGGCACGAGCGCGCCGCGGCCGTTCTGGACCGGCTCGGCGATCATCATGGCCACGGTCTCGGGACCCTCGGCCACAATCGCCTCCTCGACGGCGGAGACACAGGGCAACTCCCGGGCACTCCGACCCGGCTCGAGGTCGTGGCCCAAGGTGTTCGGCACGTGCCGGACCACGCCGGCGAGCATTGGCAGGTACGGGTCTCGCAAGTTGGGAATGCCGGTCAGCGTCAAGGCACCGAGCGTCGTGCCGTGGTAGGCCCAGTGCCGGGCGATCACCTTGTGGCGCTGCTCGTCGCCGTTGGCGAGGTGGTAGCAGCGGGCGAACTTGAGTGCCGACTCCACTGCCTCGGAACCGGAACTGACGAAGAACACCCGGTCCAGGTCATCCGGCGCGACCGCAGCGATCATCGAAGCGGCCTCGACGGACGAGGGGTGCGCGAACCCCCAGGTTGGGTAGAAGGCCAGCTTGTCCATCTGCTTGGCCGCGGCCGCGGCCAGATCGCTACGACCGTGGCCGATGTTGGTGCAGAACAGACCGGCGAGACCGTCGAGATACTTGTTGCCGTCGGTGTCCCAGACGTAACAGCCCTCGCCGCGCTCGATCACGACGAGGTCGTCCGCCCTCCAAGCGTCGCCCCGCGTGAAATGAGGTGACAGATGACGACGAGCCCGCTCCCGGTAATCCGGCATCAGTGCCTCCAGGGTCAGCCGGGCGCTGCTCAGCCCGGCTGGTTAGAGACTACATCGATAATGCAATCTTGTATAACCGCCCGCCGATCGAGCTACGGCAGCGGATCCAGGTGGATGGCCCCGATGGGGCAGTTGTCGACAGCGGCGGAGGCGCTCGGCAGCTTCTCAGCGGGCACCTCGTCGACGAGTACCCGGGTGACGCCGTCGTCGTCGAAGCCGAACAACTCCGGGTCGATCAGCACGCACTGGCACGCGGTGATGCAGGCGTCGTCGATCCACAACCGGAACCGCCCGGCGTGGGGCTCCTGCTCGGTCGCCATTGAAGTCCCTCCTTCACGCGCCCTGCTCGGCCACTCCGCCCAGCCGCTCCGGCTCGGCCGATGTGCCGCCGGGTTCGCCCCACAACTCGGCGAGGCCCCGCTGGTCGCGGGGTGCCTTCCAGAGCGGAGTCCCGCTCACCGGCGTCGCTCCGGGGAACCGCGCCAGGAACTCCTCGACGGCGATCGGAACCTCGAGACGGGCCAGGGATGCGCCCAGGCAGAAATGCGGGCCGCGGCCGAAACCCATGTGGTCGGCCTTCGTGAGACGGCGCGTGATGTCGAACCGCTCGGGGTCGGGGTACTGGGCCGGATCCCGGTGCGCCGCGGCGATGTTCACCACCACGGTGTCGCCGGATTCGATCGATCGGCCACCCAGGGTGAGCGGGCGCGTCGCCCGGCGCCGACCGTTGACGGCGGGTGCCTCGAAGCGGAGAATCTCCTCGATCGCGTAGTCGAGCCACTGGGGCCCCGATCGCGCCAGTTCGAGTTGCTCGCTGTGCATCAGCAGCAGGTGGATGCTCGTGGCCATGAGGTTGGTGGACGTCTCGTGACCGGCCTGCAGGGCGTGGACGACGATGGCGATCCCGTCCCCGCTGGTCATGCGCCCGTCCCCGATGGCGCCGGCGACGACGCTGATGAAGTCGTCCCGCGGCTCGGCGGCGCGCCGGTCGAGCAGATCGCACACGAACTCCCGCCACTCCACGAGGGCGCCGTCGAGGTCGTGGGCGATGGCGGGCTGGGGGAGCGGCCCGGTGAAGAACCGGGCGAGCTGCACCGACCAGCCGGGGAAGCGGTCGAGCGCGTCGGCCCCGACGCCCAGCAGTCCGGCGATGACCTTCACCGGCAGCGGCTTCGCCAGGGTCTCGACGAGGTCGAACGGCTCACCGGCGAGCCGGGCGGGCTCGAGCAGTGCGATGACCTCCCGGCGGATGTCGGCGGCCAGAGGGGCCAGTGCCGCGGGCGTGAATGACGGGTTGACGATGCGTCGCAGCGCGGTGTGCTTGGCGCCGTCGGAGTGGATGAGGCCGGGATGCCGGAAGTGGTTGGGAAGGATCCGCAGCCTTTCGATCACTTCGGTCGGGAGTCGCCGGATGTAGTCCTCCTCCGCGCCCCCGCTGGAGTAGTCGGCAGGATTGCGCAGCACCTCCTCAACCAGGTCGAACCGTGTGACCAGCCAGTAGTTGAGCGAGGGGCTCCAGTAGACGGGCGCACGGCTGCGGAGTTCGGCGAACACCTCGTGCATGTGGTCCTGGAAGTCCGGGGCGCCGAGCGCCTCCTCGATCTCCGGAATCCCCTGACGCCGCATCGGACCACGGTAACCCTACATCCTGCGCGAGGCCGGAATCCGGCTGGCAGTGTCCGGGCGGCGCTGCCCGTGGCGCTCCGGCGGCCTAGAAATGGCCGCCTGCGCTGGCCCTCGGCATCTCCACCCTCGGTTGATGGCCGGCGGCCTCCCTCACTCGTCATTCCGGCGAACGCCGGAATCCACTCTCCCGCGGCACTGTCGAATGTTCCCGGGCAGACTGAGTGCCATGAGCGCTTCGTCCGGGCCGTTCGCCGGTGTGGGGTTGTCGCTGTCCAACGAGGAGGCGGCGGCCGTCACGCTGGCGCAGGGCGTGCAGGCCGATGCGCTGGGGTACGACGAGGTGTCGATCCCGGAGAGCCGGTTGCATCGATCGGCGACGTCGGTCGCGGCGGCGATCCTGGCTCGGACTCGGCGGGTCACGGTGCGCGTCGGGGTCGCCAACCCCGTGACCCGGCACCCGCTGCTGCTCGCCTTGGAGGCCGCTTCGCTCGCCGACATCGGGTCGGGTCGCGTGCGGTTCGGAGTCGGTGCCTGCGAGTGGACGATGCGGGCCTTCGCGTGCGATCCGGAGGGTTGGTTGCCCTATACGAACACCGTCGAGGCGGTGCGGGCGATGCGGTCGATGCTGGCGGGTGGGCCGCCGGGATTCGAGCCGGAGACGTTCGCCGCCGCCGCCGACCTGCGCCTCGAATTGCCACCGCCGGTGCCCGTGCCGGTGGATGTAGGGGCCGTCAACTCCCGGATGCTGAGCGCTTCGGGACGCTGGGCCGACGGTGTGCAGTTGGGTGCGCTGATGAGCCCCGCCTACGTGGCCTGGGCGGCTGAGCGGATCGCCGACGGTGCCCGGGCGGAGGGACGCGATCCTGGCGATGTGCTGATCTCCGGCAACGTGCTCACCAGCCTGAGCCGTGACAGAGACGCTGCGCGCCGGGAGGTGTGCGCGGTCTTGGCGTACTACCTCGCTCGGGTGGAAGGTGTGGTGGTCGACCGCTCCGGCGCCGATCCCGAGGCGGTGGCGGCGGTGCGTGCAGCGGTCCGGCAGGATGGGCTCGCCGCCGGTGCCGCAGCCGTGAGCGGTCAGCTGATCGACACGTTCGCCGTGACCGGCGACACTGATGAGGTGATCGAGCGCCTGATGCCGTTCGGCGAGGCGGGGATGGCGGTGCCGCTGCTCTGGTACACACTGGGGCCCGATCCCGCCTGGGCGGTGGAGGCGCTGGCCGCCGAGGTGGTGCCCGCGGTGCGATCGGAGCCGTCGTGACCGGCGTCTCGGCCCAATGCGGTCGCCCGATCCTGCCCGCCCCGGTTGTGCCGGAGTGCCGGAAGCGGTCGTGAGCAGCGACGCGATGGCTACCGGCGGCCCTCTGGTGAGCACCGCCTGGCTGGCAGAACGGCTCGATGTCGGTAGCGACGACGTGCGGGTCGTGGACTGCCGCTGGTACCTGAAGCCGTTCGACATGCGTGATCCCGACGCCGAGTACGCCGCCGGCCACATACCCGGTGCCGTGCATCTGCGCTGGGACACGCACTGGGCCGATCCCGACCACCCCGTGCCGGGGATGCTGGCGCAGCCCGAGGCGTTCGCCGAGACCATGGCCGGGGCCGGCATCGGCGACCTCACGACGGTCGTGACCTATGACGACGGTCACGTCACCGTGGCTGCTCGGCTGTGGTGGGCGCTGCGGGTCTACGGCCACGACGCCGTGGCGGTTCTCGACGGCGGCATCGGCCGCTGGATCGCCGAGGGGCGCCCGCTGAGCACCGAGGTTCCGTCCTGGCCGCGCGGCGACTTCACAGCCCGGACCCGCTCGGCCGCCTATGCCACACACATCGACGTCTCCGCCGCTCTCGATGATCCTGGTGTCGGCCTTGTCGACTGCCGTATGGAACCTGCCCGGGTCGAGGACGGCGCCATGATTCCCGGTAGCGCCTACCTGCCGGGAATCGAGTTCCTGGACGACGACGGCCTCATGCGCGATCCCGAGAGTTGCCGCGAGACGATCCTGGCGACCGCCGGCGCCGCGCCGCGCACGATCCTGTACTGCCGTGGCGGGGTGGGCGCTTGCGGGACCGCCCTGGCCTACGAGGTGGCAGGGCTCGGCGACGGCGTCTCGGTCTACGACGGCTCCTGGAGCGAGTGGGTCACCGTCGCCGAGGACTCGCAGAAGGAATCGCTCTAGGCGGCTCGCCCCGTCATTCCGGCGGCGGCCGGAATCCAGTGCCGGGCGCCGCTCAGCCGAGGAACTCCTCCGCGCCCAGGTCGAGGGCGTGGGTGGTGTGGCGGCGTGCCATCGTGGCGATCAGCCTGTCGCCGCGCTCGGTGCGCTCGACCCCCATGGACGCGAAGACGACCGTGGCCAGGCCGAAGATGGATGCCCGGCGGTACGCCTCCCAGCACTCGGCCCATCCGAGTCCCGCCACGCCGAAGTCCAGGAGCGCGTCGCGGTAGTCGCGCACGATGCGCTCCTCGAGGGAGCGGCGCTGGTCGACCTGCAGGTTGCCGCCCAAGAAGTACGAGACGTCGCTGAGGGGGTGGCCGACGGCCAGGGACTGCCAGTCCACGACGGTGACCGCCGCCGGTGTCCGCGTCGTGTCGAGGAGCAGGTTGTCGAGCCGGTAGTCCTGGTGGATGGCGCAGAACGCCTCGCCGACCGGTGGGCTGATGGGGAACCCCGGCGAGTCGGCCAGGCGCTGGAACAGGTCCTTCTGCTCGGCGGCGAGTTCGTCGCGGTGCCTGTCGAGAAACTCCGGGAGGACGCTCCGGAAGAAGGCCCGGATGGCGTTGTGCAGCTCCTCCGGGTCGTCGAAGCTCAACCATTCGGCGCCGGCGAGCGAGGTGTCGCGCCAGGTCGGGCCGTGGAGACCCACCAGCGCCAGGGTGATCCGACGGGCCAGCGACGGGCCGCACCCGGCGATCTGATCACCCTGCTCCGCCGGATGCATGTCCTCCAGCAGGATCACGAACTCCGGGCCGTGGTCCCGGACGGCCGCGTAATAGCAGTACGGCGTCGCGATCCGGACCCCCGACCGGAGACGGTTGTAGAAGCCGACCTCCCGGGAGTAGGCGCGCACGGCGACGGCCATGGTCCGGGTCATCTCGTCGGTGGAGGGGAACTTCCCGACGATCGTGGCCAGGCACGACCAGACCCGCACATCGTCGGGGTCGCGGCCGGCCTCGATGGCGGCCGACTTCACCGTCTCGACGCATCGCACCACGGTCTCGTCCGCGAAGTACGTGTGCAGGATCACCTCGTCGAAGCAGCGGCCGCCGAGGCGCAGGCTGTTCTCGCCGAAGCATGCGATGTTCATCGGCAGGTGCTCGTCGAGAGTCGGATCGAGGAGGAGGAGCGGGAAGCGCCCCGCCGGACCGTCGTGGTTCTGCACCATCTCGCCTCGGAAGAGCCGCCGCATGATCCCGGCGAAGTCCTCCATCTCGGCGGTGGTGATCTCGGGGATTCCCATCAACTGCTGCAGGATTGGGATCCCCCTGCCGATGCCCAGCACGAACCGCCCACCGCTGAGGCTCTGCATGGTGTAGGCGAAGCCGGCGGTCAACAGGGGATGGCGGGTGTTGTTGTGCGTGGCGCCGGTGGCGATGGTGATCGACTCCGATACCGCCGCAGCCGCACCGCACAGCGCCGCTGCCTCCTTCTTGTTGTAGCGCTCGGAGATGAACGCCGTGCCGAGCCCGAGCGCCTCGCCCTCCCGCACCTCTCCCAGGAGGTCTCGCGAGCTGGCGGGCTGGCCGGCCAAGCCGTAGAAGCCAAGCTCGGGAAATTCTGGTGTGGTCATGGCCGGTCGCCTCTGTTATCGCCCGCCGGTGGGGTGCGGCAATCGTGCACGGGTACGGGCCGGGCGAGTTGCCCGGATGCCGTCCCCAACGCCGCGAAAGCTACTGCGGCCGTCGCGGCACCGCCCAGGGATTCGCCATTCGTCGCACCTCGCGGGAGTTCTGAAAGACTAGAACTAGTTCTAGTCGTAGTCGCAATATTGCCTAACACTAAAACTAGAGAACTGTGAACTAGAACCAGAACCGTGCGCTGGAACCACAGAACCGTGCACGCATACTCCGGGTACTCCGAGCGACTGCCGGGTCGTTCGAGTCAGTTGCCACCGACGGAATCTCGGTCAGGTGCGAGAGGTCCGGGTCCGTACTCGACGGCGGGGCCTCGATCGGATTCGCTGATCCGCTCGAGGATCTGCCGCTCCACAAGTTCGCGAAGGACCACAGACGCCCGTGGTGAGCCGACCCGGAACAGACCTCGCACGTCCCGGTTCGTGATTCGACCGTGCTCGAGAAGATGCGCGATCACCGCTGCCTCGATCTCGCTGCTTGAGTGCCTCCGATGCGCGACGGCAATCCCGAGTCCGGCAGCGGCGACCCGCGAGAGGCGATAGCGAGTGAGTGCCCCGTTGGCCGAGGCGCCGACGGATTCGATCAGCGGGGCGGACGAGGTGGCAATCCGCTCGAGGGTCCGGGCGGTCTCCAACGGTGAGCGTTGGAGTATGGGCGCGATGTCGGCAGGTGTTGCGCTGCTGGTGGCGCAGAGGTGTCGAAGGACGAGCAGCACCTCCACGTCGCCACGGCTCGACGCGTCGAGCGACGAGACGAAGCGAGCGAACGCCATGTCGGCCGGCCCGCCCGCGAGTGACACTCGTACGCAGTCGGCCGAGGCTACGAAAGTGGGTGGCTCCTTGCCGAGTCGCAGCATCGAGCGGTACATCCGGGCCACGCCGGTGCCGAGTTCCTCAATCAGCCCCAGGCTTCGGAATGCCCGAGCCAGCAGCCGGTTCCGGGGCCTGGATGGCGTCGTCAGGATGTTGTCGACCGTCACACCGCTGACCAGCGGGCCCATCGAGGTAATAGACAGAGAGTCGTCGAAGTGCTCGACGTGTATCGGATCGGTGAGGTCCAATCGGCGGTGAACAAAGGCGTTGGCCAGCGCCTCTCTGACGGCGTCCTCGGGATAGCGCAGGAGTTGGAGTTGTTGACCGCCCGGCAGCAGCAGAGGATCCGACAGATTTCTGGCGGCAATGTGCTCCAGGGTGCGATCCAAGGCGGCGAGCAGAGGTGGGTTGAATCGCGCGCTCGCATCGGGTGGGCTCCCCGCAGTGCGGCGATGCTGATAGCTGACGATCTCTCCGCCGGCCGCGCAGAAGAGTTGTTCGCCGGCCACGAGCAGTTCGCCGTCGGGCAGAGCGACGCCCATCGCCTGGCAGAGTGCTGAGCCGGAAAGTTCGGCCCAACGCGCTCGATCATCAGTGAGTTGTCGCAGGTGGCGACGCGCCAGGTCCACCGCCACCGGATCGAGTTCGTCCACCGATCGGCCGCTGCGGCCTTCGGACGGGTCCTGCCCGCTGCGTTCGGAATGGAGCGCCGCGACCTGATCGGGAGCGAGCGGGAGACAACTGCGCCCGATGCGCCGTGTGACTCTCCCCGCCACTGCGTGCACGGCCGCACCGAGCGGAACTCCGATGAGCAGGAGTCGCGCTCCCCGATGCGTGTGCTCAGCCACCGACACCGTCAACCCCGGATCAGCGGTGTCGAAGATGTAACGACGAACTTCGAGTGGATCGAGGCTCGTTCCCGAGTACGCGCCGGGGCCGCCCACGGAGTTCGCCACGCCCACCACCACAGTCCCGCCCTGACCGTTCGCCAGACAGGTCGCGGCGTTGACAAGGTCGCCAAGAGTCTTCTTGGGGTTGCCGTGATCCGACTTGAACTCGAGCGTCTCCGCCTCGAGGCTCTCCGGAGAGTCGCCACGGTCTATTCGAGCGAGCGCGTGGGTTACCTCGTGAGCGATCGGGAAGGCCGCCATCAATTTTAGCCTAGTACATGACAGAATCAAAGGCTAGAATTACTTGAGTTGCCCTCGCGGGTTGACACGATTAACAGTTAGAAGTGTGAATGTGTTCGCCCGCGCCTGGGTGCCACCGCTGACGATGGTTCCATCTGTTCACAGCGGGAGCGCCCGGCCGGCCTCTCGGAGGCGTTGGCGGCGGTGTTGGGCGTCGGGCATTGCCTTGGCGACGAGTGTCCAGAAGTCGCGGGAGTGGTTCTTGTGCGTGAGGTGGGCGAGTTCGTGGACGACGATGTACTCGATGAGGGCGGGCGGGAGCATCATGGCCCGCCAGTTGAAGCGCAGGGTGCCGTCGGGGGCGCAGCTTCCCCAGCGTTGACGCTGGTCGCGGATGAGGACGCTGGGTGACTCGCCGTCGCCGAGTTGAGGCCACCAGCGCTCGACCGTCGCCGGCAGGCGATCGGCAGCACGAGCGCGGTACCAGGCCACCACGGCGCGGCGGATCCTGTCGGAGCGTTCGCTTCCGTTGAGATCCTCGGGGACGGCGATCCGGAAGGTCCAGTGGTCGAAGCGGACCTCCGGTGAGCGCACGGCCTTCGATTCGACGACCATCCGGACGTTGCGGCCGAGGTAGGGGAGAGTCTCGCCGCTGACGAAGCGTTTCGGTGCTGCCTCCAGGGTCTGTCCGGTGCTGTGCGTGACGATCCATGCCGCCCGCTTGCGCACGATTCCTCGCAGCTCGTCGCTCGAGGTCGTCGTAGGGGAAGCGACTTCCGCACCGCTTCCGTCCACGGTGATCTGGACGGTCTTCTTGCGACGCTCGCTGCGGCGG
>JAPPKQ010000096.1:0-301 GCA_028819945.1 bacterium
GGGCCCGCTCGGGAACCGCCAGGGACGCCTCGCGGCGGCCCAGGCAGGCGCTGATCGCCGGCGCCGCGGCAACCTCGACGGCCAGGGACGCCAGCCCCGGGCGCCCGCCGCCCGGCCCCTCAGCGGACATTGCCCTCAGCGGACATTGAAGGTGTTCATGGCCTGCTCGACGCCGCCGACAGCGATGACCTCGGCGGCGTCGGCCCCCCCCCCCGCGGCCGCCCCCCCGGGGGGCCCGGGGGGCGCGGGGGGGCGGGGGGGGCCCGGGCCGGCGCCCCCCCCCGCGCGCGGCGGGCGGGGG
>JAPPKQ010000096.1:311-4168 GCA_028819945.1 bacterium
TGCCCCGCCGGTCATTTTTTTGTTGTTCTGGGCCGGCCCGCCCCCCCCTACTGTTTTCCCGGGGGCGCCCTCGGCCGCCCTCCCGGCGGCAGCCGCCAGGGCGTCCCGGTCTGCCGAGGCAGGCCGGCTCAGCACGTAGCCGGCGCCCGCCTCGGCGCTCGGCGGTCGGCCGATGCCGATGCGGATGCGGACGAAGGAGGTGGCACGCAGGTGGTCGCGGATCGACCGCAGGCCCTTGTGGCCGGCCAGCCCGCCGCCGACCCGGACCTGCACCCGACCGGTCGGCAGGTCGAGTTCATCGTGGATGACCACCAGGCGCTGGAGGTCCTCGACGCCGAAGCGCCGCACGAGCTTCCCCACGGCCTCGCCGGAGACGTTCATGTAGGTCTGCGGGAACGCCAGCGCCACGCGCCGGCCCTCGATGCGCACCTCGTCGGCCAGCGCCGGGACGCGCGGTCGGCGTCGCAGGTGGCCGCCGTGGCGATCTGCGAGCTCCAACACCGCCGCAGCGCCGGCGTTGTGGCGAGTGCCTGCATAGCGCTCTCCGGGATTGCCGAGCCCCACGACCAGGAGATCGGCGGGTGTGCCGGTCCGCTGTGCCCCAGCCGGCCGGCGCCGGCGCAGGGACATCGCCGACCTCAGTCGCTGTCGCCGGCGTCGTCCTCGGCGGCTTCCTCGCCGTCACCTTCGGCCTCCGCCTCAGCCTCGGCCTCAGCGGCTTCGGCCTCCGCCGCCGCCTCGAGGGCGCTCCGCGTGATGATGCCCGACACCACCGGAGCCGACTCATCGACGAGGGAGGTCACGCCGGGGGGCAATTCGAGGTCCGCGACGGTCAGCGTGTCCCCGACGGTCAGCTCGGACACGTCGAGCACCAACTCGTTGGGAATCGAGCGCGGCTTGGCGAGGACGCGCAGCGTGTCCAGCGACCGCTCGACGATGCCGTTGATCTCGAGCAGCGCCGTGGCCTGTCCGGTCAGGTGGATCGGCACCTCCACGGCGACGTCGGAATCGGGCTCGACCCTCAGGAAGTCCACGTGGGTCACGTCGCCGCGCAGCGGGTGGCGCTGCATCTCCTTCACCAGCGCCATCTCGTGCTGCCCGGCGACATCCAGGTTCAGCACGACGTTCATCCCGGCCTCGGTGGACAGTGCGCCGCGCAACCCGCGGTAGTCGACGCTGGCGGTGACGGCCTCCTTGCCGAGTCCGTACAGCGTGGCGGGAACCTTGCCCTGCAGCCTCAAGCGGCGCGACGGCCCGCTGCCGGTGGCGCGGCCCAATTCGAGGGGGAGGACGACTTCCTGCATGGCCTTTCCGCGGGAGAATTCGGAGAATTGACCGACGCGAGCCTACCTGGCCGCGCCGCCGACCCGTCGCCTGCTCAGGACAGGTTGTTGCCGCCGAATATCTCGCTCACCGAGGCGTCCTCGAAGACCGCCCTGATGGCGCTCGCAATGATCGGAGCCACTGAGACGATCTCCAGCGTGTCGATGCACTTCTCGGGCGGCAGCGGCAGGGTGTCGGTGATGATCACCTTGCGGATGACGGAGTTCTTCAGCCGGTCCACGGCCGGTCCCGAGAACAGACCGTGCGTGGTGGCGGCATAGACCTCCTCTGCGCCGCGTGCCGCCAGTTGCTCGGCGGCGGCCACGATGGTCCCGCCGGTGTCGATCATGTCGTCGATCAGCACGCAGACGCGCCCGGCCACCTCGCCCACCACCTCACGTGCCTGCACCGCGCTCTTCTCGCCCCGGATGCGGCTCTTGTGCACGATCGCGAGGTCCGCCCCGAGGGCGATGGCGTAGCGCTCGGCGACCTTCACGCGTCCCGCGTCCGGCGAGACCACGACGAGGTCCTCGCCCAGACCGGCGATCCGCTCACACAGCACCGGCATGGCAGTGAGGTGGTCCCAGGGACCGTCGAAGAAACCCTGGATCTGGCCGGAGTGCAGATCGACGCTGATGAGGCGGCCGGCCCCGGCGGCCGCCAGCAGGTTGGCCATGAGCTTGGCGGAGATCGGCTCGCGGCCTTCGGCCTTGCGGTCCTGGCGGGCATAGGGAAAGAACGGGC
Organism: bacterium; assembly: GCA_028819945.1. Classification (GTDB taxonomy): domain Bacteria; phylum Actinomycetota; class Acidimicrobiia; order Acidimicrobiales; family CATQHL01; genus VXNF01. The sequence goes on from JAPPKQ010000096.1 coordinate 2,379, forward strand.
AGACGGCCGTGACGCGTTTGGCCGAGGCCCGGCGAGCGGCATCCACCATAACCAGCTGCTCGATGACGGCGTCGTTGATCGAGCGCTCCTCGAGCGCGGCATGCGATTGGATGATGAAGACGTCGGCGCCGCGGATGGACTGCCCGAACCGGCAGTGAATCTCACCGTTGGCGAAGTCCGACAGGTTGGTCTCGCACAGCTCGACGCCGAGGTTCGCGGCGATCTCCTCGGCCAGTTCGAGGTTTGCCCGCCCCGACATGACCTGCAGTTGCTTCGTGGTCACGAGTTGCACGCTGTCCATCCCTTCTCGTGTTGCGGCTAGGGGCCCGTCGCCGGGCCGAGGGTGGCGAACGGTCCGACGTGTCGCCCCGGACCGATCTCGGCGTCGCTGCCCTCACTCATCTCCACGACAGCGCCGGCACCCACCGCGCAGTCCACCAGGCGCGTGTGCGGGCCGATGACGGCGCCGGCACCCACCACGGTGCAGCCCTCCAGGATCGTGCCCGGTCGCAGCACCACGCCCGCTGCGAGCCGCACGGTCACGTCGACATAGGTGGTGGCGGGGTCGACGACGGCCACGCCCGCCTGCAGCCAACCCTCGATGACCCGCCTCCTGATCTCGGCACGCGCCACCGCGAGTTGCGCCTGGTCGTTCACTCCCTGGGCCTCGGTGGCGTCGGCGAGGGTGAACGCCTCGACCATGTGGCCCATCCGGGCCAGCACCTGCACGATGTCGGTGAGGTAGAACTCGCCTGCGGCGTTGTCGGGGCGGATGCGACGCAGCGCCGGACCGAGGTAGCTGCGACGGACCACGTAGACCGATGTGCAGATCTCGTCGATCGCCACCTCCTCCGGCGAGGCGTCGATCTGCTCCACGATGCCCCGCACCGAGCCGTCGTGGCCCCGCACGACCCGGCCGTAGCCGCTGGGGTCGCCGACCCGAGCGGTCAGGAGGGTGCAGGCCGCGCCGCCGGCGAGATGATGCTCCACGAGCGCCCGCAGCGTCGCCGGGCGAAGCAGCGGGGTGTCACCGGGGACGATGATCAACTCGCCGGCCTCGGGGTCCCCCGCAGGCTCTCCCAGGGCGGCCAACCCGCAGGCGGCGGCGTCGCCGGTGCCCCGGGGCACGGGCTGCTCGGCGACCTCGAGGGGCAGGTGAGCGGTACGGGTCTGCATCTCCTTGGCGACTATCTCGTCGTCGGGTCCGAGCACCACCACGATTCGGTCCGGCCGGCAGCCGCCCAGAGCGTCCACCACGTGCGCCAGCATCGGCGCTCCGGCCAGAAGGTGCAGGGGCTTGCGCAACCCCGAGCGCATCCGGGTGCCGCGCCCGGCCGACAGCACGATCGCCGAGAGATCCACGCCGAGTGCGCTCACGGGCCCGTCAGATCGCTCGGCGCGGCGGAGCGGAGGTCATGCTGGCCGGGCAGGGCTCGAACCTGCAACCTCCTGATCCAAAGTCAGGCGTTCTTCCATTGAACTACCGGCCACCTTACTGCCACGCTAGCGGGCGCCGCGGAGCCGCCGGTGCTGCAGGTGCCATGACGGTTCCGGCCGCCGACCGGCTACGCTTCGTGCCCCATGGGTTCGCTCATCAAGAAGCGCCGCAAGCGCATGCGCAAGAAGAAGTATCGCAAGATGCGCCGGCGTACCCGTTTCCAGCGCCGCAGGGGCCGCTGAGCCGCCGTTCAGGCCACCTGCAGCGACGGGGTCGTCCGCACCACTCTCCGCCCCGGCGCCGGATGCGCACCCTCCACGAACCAGGTCGAGCCGCTCCCGGCGAGACGCGG